>JBDRLK010000274.1:0-4993 GCA_043813155.1 Pseudomonadota bacterium
CGAGGCAGATCGCGAGCGCGCCCGGAGCGACCGACCAAAGCGTACTCGATGTACGCTGCGGGAGGGAGCGAGGACGTAAGCCGCGAGGTGCCCGGCCGATGCGGCCGCAGTGTATAGGTTATTTCTTTACGGCGACTAAGCACGGTCAATGCAATAATTCCGGATGTTCTCATTAACGAACCTTTGTTGCAGTTCGGCTTAATATTAGCATATTACAGGTGCAGTGCCAACATGCATTCGAGCTGCAGGCTCGATTGGAATCGCCCATGCCCCCGTCGGGCAGGGGAGGCTTTAGCCTCCCGCTCCTTAAGAAACCGTCAGGAGGATGATCCCGGATACTACGATGAGAGAACCGAGGAGCTTGCGCCCCGCGCTCTTTTCCCGGAAAATGATGAGCCCCGCAAGGACGCCGACGAGGAGGCCGCTTCGCTTAATCGCAATCACGTAGGCCGCCGGGGCCATGGTGAAGGAAACAAGCTGGAGAATCATGGCCGTCGTTTCCCCTGCGGAAATGAACATGATTTTCCGGACATAGTTAAAGGGGTTGATATTTATTTTGTAAATCAGGGCGTAGAGCGGCACGAAAAGCGAAACCCATGCCAGAAGATAGAATGCAGGGGATGATGCGAGCACGGCCTTCTTGTCCATTGCACCGGCAAAAGACCACATGAGCGCAACGAGAAGCACGCTGCGCGTTTCGTGAATGCGCACGAGCGAGGCCAGGGGAGCCAGAAATCCCTTGAGGCCGCCCGAGCTTCCCACGATGTAAATCCCCGCGACGATCAGAATAATGCCGGCCATGCCGCGCGGCCCGGGCACTTCCCCCAGAATCAGAACGCCCCACAGGGCCATCCACGCGGGTGATGTCCCGATGAGGGGGTAGACGATGCTGAGGTCCACCCGTTTCAATGCCCGCAGAAACATGGGATAGGCGACCAGGTTGATCCCGATGCTCGTTGCGCCGTAGAAGGCGACGTAAGGATCGATGGCGGGGATGCCCGTCGTGATGAGGTAGACCAGGTAAACGGGCCAGCAGAAGAACTGGATCAGGAACGGGAGGTGCCTGTCCCTGATATCCCCGCCGAAGAAGCGGACGAGAAGGCCCGCCGACCCGAAGGCCGCGGCGCATCCTATGGCGGTAATGACCCACATGTTTGCTTCTCAAAGGCTGTCAGCTATCGGCTGTCGGCTATCTGCGTTGGTTGATCGAAATCTCCGGTAATGTACTCGAAGGGCGGCGGAAACTCAAAGTGGTTGCTAAAATAGCCCGTGAAATGATATGACAGGATGTCAGGAGGCTGAAAATGTATAACTATCTGCTCGATCAGGAAGGACTGAAAATCAGAGATGAAGTAAGGGATTTTGTCAAATCCGTTCCGCGGGACCTCATCCGGGCCATGGACGAGGACAGGATTCAATACCCGCGTGAGTTTGTGAGGGGGTTGGGCGAGAAGAATCTTCTCGGGCTGAGGTTCCCGAAGGAGTACGGCGGGAGGGGGCACCCGTGGACGGATGAGCTGGCGGCCATGGAGGAGGTCGGCGTGCTGGGCGCGGCGCTGGGCTGCGCTTATGCCATGCCGAGCATCGTGGGGGAGGCGCTGACACTGTTCGGAACGCCGGAGCAGAAGGAAAAGTTTCTGAGGCCCATGCTTGCGGGAAAGCTTGTCGCGGCCGAGGCCCTGACCGAGCCGAGGGGAGGAAGCGATTTTTTCGGCGCCACGACAAAGGCAAAGCGCGTTGGGAACGAGTATGAGATAACGGGCACAAAGAGATTCATCGTCGGGGCCCAGGAGGCGGATTTTTTTATCGTTTACGTTCGAACGGGCGAGGAGGGCGCCAAACCCCATCAATCCATCAGCCTGTTTATCGTCGAAAGGCAGGAGAGCGTCAAGGTTGAGTACCTGTACGGCCTGATGGGCACGAGGGGAGGGGGGACGGGCAGGGTGGTGTTCAAGAACGTGCGCGTGCCCGAGGAAAACCTGGTGGGCAGGCTCAACGACGGGGGGGCGATATTCAACAGGATGATGATCCCCGAGCGGATGACGAGCGCGGGGGGCGCCCTCGGCGGCGGGAGGGCGGCGCTGGAAGTGGCGGCGCGCTACACGGCCAGGAGGAAGGCATTCGGCAGGGTCATCAGGGAATTCGAGGGCGTAAGCTTCAGGGTCGCTGAATCGGTGGCCAGGCTCGATGCGGCCCGTGCACTGGCCTGGGTGGCCGCCAGGTCGGTCGACTCGGGGCGCGATTCAAGGCGCATCGTGTCCGAAGCCAAGAAGGTCTGCACCGAGGCGGCCTGGGACGTCGTCAACAATGCCATGCAGGTCATGGGGGGCATCGCCTATACGACGGTGTACCCCGTTGAAAGGCTGCTGCGCGATTGCAGGCTGATGCTGATATGGACGGGGACGAACGAGATCATGAACCTGCTGGTTCAGCACGAGTACTACAAGGAGCTCCTCGGGCAGGATGAGAAGGGCCAGGGGAGGGACATTGAAATGGACTGCATTGCCGAAGCCGAAGAGGAAAAAGTATTTGATTAAATACAAACGTTGTTATATTATATGGGATGTAATCGGTTTATTGCGATCGGCTGCCGGATTCTTTCGGCCGTACGTCATGACCGGTACAATGAGTGAGGTCAGCAACATGATTAAAAGAAAGTTCAAGCTCGTTGCGGTTTTTTCAGTATTTTGCCTTTCCGTCGCCTGGGGGTGCGGCGGGGATGGGACCGGCGACTGCGACCCGCCCTGCGGCGAGGGCCAGACCTGTGTCGGCGGGGTCTGCGTTGCCGCGGACGCGGACGTGGATGTCGATGCTGATGTGCCGCCCGATACCCTGGACCCCGTGCAGGAGGACCCGGCCGGGGACCCCGTCCCCGACACGGACCCGGACGCCGGCGACACCGTGGAAGTGCTTCCCGACACCGTCGAGGATGATCCCGGCGTTGACACGGTCGAGGAAGAGGTCCCCCCGCTGCCCGATTCCGACGGCGACACGATCGCGGACAGGGACGAGGGGGACGGCGCAGTGGACACCGACGGCGACACCGTCCCCGACACGCTGGACACGGACAGCGACGACGACACGATACCCGACTCGATAGAGGCGGGGGACGACAACCCCTACACCGTGCCGGTCGACAGCGACGGCGACACGGTCAGGGATTTCAGGGATGATGACAGCGACGGCGACGGAATCCCCGATTCCGTGGAAGGCGCCTCGGACGAGGACGGCGATGACATTCCAAACTACAGGGACCTGGACTCGGACGGCGACTTCATCAACGATTCGATCGAGGGCACGGTCGACAGCGACGGCGACACGACGCCGGACTACCTGGACCTGGACAGCGACGACGACACGATCCTCGATTTTCACGAGTCGCTTCTGGACGACGACGAGGATGGGATTTTCAACTACCTGGACGATGACAGCGACGGCGACACGATCCTGGACGCGGACGAGGCCGGGGACGACGAGCTTTCCACGGAGCCCATCAACTGCGACGACGACGAGTGGGAGAACTACCGCGACCGCGACAGCGACAATGACGGCATTCCCGACGAGGACGAGACCTACGGCGACTGCCCCGACGTGTGCCTCGAGGATTCCGACGGCGACGGGGCGAGCGACCTCGTGGAAATCGTTTACGGCTCCGACGAGTGCAACACGTCGGACAACCCCATGGCCAGGGGAGACTTTGTTTTCGAGGTGCCCTACGAGCTATCTCCCATACCGACCATGGACACGCTCTCCTTCTCGACCTCCCTGCGCCAGGCCGACGTTTACTTCATGGTGGACACCACGGGCTCCATGGGAGGAGAAATCCAGAACCTGCAGGATTCGCTTTCGCTGACCATCATCCCGGGCGTGCGCGGGCTCATCGACGACGTGTGGTTCGGCGTGGGCGGGTTCGACGATTACCCGGTCAATCCCTTCGGCTGGACCGGCGACCGCGTATTCTACCAGGAGCAGAGAATGACGTCGTCCACAACGGCGGCCCAGAGCGCGGTGGGAAGGCTGTCGGTTCATGACGGCAATGACAGGCCCGAGAGCCATGTGCCGGCGCTGTGGGCCATTGCCACGGGCAGCGGGCTCGGCCCCTCCTACCTGCCGGCCCAGACGCTTTGCGGCGTTGACGAGTACGGCTATCCCTGCTTCAGGGATGACTCCATACCCATCGTACTCCTGATTTCGGACGCGCCCTTCCACAACGACGCCGGGGGGAACGATCCCTATTCCGGCATCTCCCCCGTGCCGCCGAGCTATTCCACGGCGCTGACCCAGCTCACGAACGCTTCGATCAAGGTCCTGGGCGTCAATTCCGGGGACTCCCTGTCCAGGGATGACCTGCAGCGGCTCGCCAGGGACACGGGCGCGGTTGACAAGTACGGCTCGGACATGGTGTTCAATATCCCGGCCGACGGCGACGGCCTGGGCGACCAGGTGGTCAACGCCATCCGGGCCCTTGCCACGAACGTTCCCATGGCGGTCAGCACGAGGGCGGTCGATGATGATTCCGATCTCGTGGACGCGACCATTTTTATCGATCACATTGTTCCCAACACGCTCGGGGACCCCTTCGAGGGATGCGAGGGAGGCCTTGCGGCCGAGGACACGGACATCGACGGCTGGGACGACACGTTCACGAGCGTGCTTCCGGGAACCACGGTGTGCTTCGACATCTACGTCAAGATGAACGAGACGATCGAGCCTCTCGAAGAGCCCCAGATCTACCTTTGCGACATCGAAGTGCTCGGCGACGGCGTCACGGTGCTCGACACCCGCGTCGTCTACTTCCTCATCCCTCCCGAAATCGAACAGTAGTGCGGCCCTTTTGGGCCGCTGCGGCGGGGCTAAGGAGTCACTCAAAAATTATTTCACATTTTTAGTTGACAGTATAACAAAACATGCGACGACTTCTTCTGGGCGCCGAGGCGCCCGCCTGGCAAGGCGCGGGGTCCCCATCCCGACGGAGGCGTAGTCGTTCTACGTC
>JBDRLK010000275.1:0-13685 GCA_043813155.1 Pseudomonadota bacterium
TTAGTCGCCGTAAAGAAATAACCTATACACTGCGGCCGCATCGGCCGGGCACCTCGCGGCTTACGTCCTCGCTCCCTCCCGCAGCGTACATCGAGTACGCTTTGGTCGGTCGCTCCGGGCGCGCTCGCGATCTGCCTCGGCGGATGCGCCCTCGTTTTGTATACTTTATTTCTTTACGCCTCCTTATGGCATCGGGGTTTGCGTTCTTTTCCTGCGCCCAGAGCTGGGACGACGACCCGGGGCTGTGTTCTTCGGGAAAAACCCTGTGCGGCAGCGAATGCGTTGACCTGCTCTCGGACAACGGCAACTGCGGGACATGCGGCACGGCCTGCACGGGCGGACGGGTATGCGTGGGCGGCTTGTGCACGGAGGACCCGGAAGGGTGCGGCCCGGGATTCACCGAATGCGGCGGAGAATGCGTGAACCTCAATACCAACACGAACAACTGCGGGGCATGCGGCAACAGCTGTGCCGTGGGCGAGCGCTGCATCGAGGGACGCTGCCGGACGGAAGATTGCCCGGCCGGCACCACGGAGTGCGGCGGCTCGTGCGTCAACATCGAGACCGACCCTTTGCACTGCGGGGCCTGCGGCAATGCCTGCCCCACGGGCGAGCGCTGCATCAGCGGGACATGCTCGACCGCTGACTGCCCGTCGGGGCAGACGCTCTGCGCCGGCGAATGCGTGGACACGCACTACGATCCTGACAACTGCGGCATTTGCGGAAACAGGTGCAACCCCGACCAGTTCTGCAGCGGTGGGACCTGCCGTTCCTACGCCGACGAGTGCCCGCCCGGCCAGATCCTGTGCGACGCCGTGTGCACGAACACGCGCTATGACCCGAGAAACTGCGGCGCCTGCGGCAATGTCTGCCCCTCGGGGCAGCCGTGCCACATGGGCACGTGCCGCGAAGAGGAAACCTGCCCGCCGGGCCTGACCGACTGCGGCGGCTCGTGCGTGAACCTGGAGTCCGACCGCAGAAACTGCGGGAGCTGCGGCAATGCCTGCGATCCCGGCTACGTCTGCAGTCACGCAGCGTGCACGCTCGACTGCCCCCCCGGCACCCAGGACTGTTTCGGCGACTGCGTCGATACCAGGTCCAGCCACGATCACTGCGGCGACTGCGCCACCATGTGCGCGGCCGATGAGCTCTGCGACGCGGGCCGCTGCGTGACCGCCTGTCCTCCCGGCGAAACCGACTGCTGGGGCGACTGCGTCGATCTCATGACCGACCCTTACAACTGCGGAGAGTGCGGCTATTGGTGCGACTGGGACGAGGTGTGCGCGGGCGGGACATGCCTGGCCGACTGTCGGCCGGGAGAAATCGAGTGCTGGGGCTCCTGCGTGGACCCGATGACCGATCCCTACAACTGCGGGGACTGCGATTTCTGGTGCACCTGGGACGAAGAATGCGTCTACGGCGAATGCGAAGGCGGCGATGAATGCCCGGAAGGCGAGACGTACTGCGACGGATGGTGCACGGACACGGACACGGACGCATACAATTGCGGCTGGTGCGGCAATATCTGCGGCTACGACGAGGAATGCTGCAGCGGCTGGTGCACCGATGTCTACGCCGACCCGTACAACTGCGGGTCCTGCGACTATTCGTGCGGGTACTATGAAGACTGCTGCGGCGGGACCTGCACGGACACCTACGCCGACCCGTACAACTGCGGGTCCTGCGACTATTCGTGCGGGACTTACGAAGACTGCTGCGACGGGACCTGCACGGACACGTATTACGACGATTACAACTGCGGATACTGCGGCAATATCTGTTACAGTGACGAATACTGCGACGCGGGCTGGTGCGTGCCGTACTAGCAGCCTGTCGGAGAAATCCTCCTGCTGCGGGTCGTGATCCATCCCCGCTGGCCGCGCCATGCACCCCACGTCTCCTCGTTGCAGCGCTGCTTCGCCTGCGCCGCCGTGGGGACCCCCCTCCTTGCCGGCGGGGCGCCTCCCGCCCCTCGCGACGGACCATTTCTCAGACAGGCTCCCAGGCAGCCCGGTGAAAAAAATCGCGCAGCCTGTTGCCAAGCGGATGATTTGATAATAAAAGGGATGAAAAATCGAGGCGTAAGCGTGCGGCTCGTCGCGCCCGGAACTGAGTATGATACCACCTTTCATCATAGAAGAAATCAAGAAAAGAGAGGAGGCGAGACGCGGAAAGTACGAGCAGCCCACCGCCCCTCCTCCACCCTCGCATCCCGACCGCGAGGTCGACGATGACAAACCGAAGAAAAAAAAAGACGACATCGATGACGACGACGTTGATGGTTCCCTCGTAGACTATTCCGTGTAGAGGGGCATAGTGACTTCAGGCGCCGTTGGAATAATTTTTCGTCTCAGGAGGCATCCATGGACAAGGAACTCGAGCTTATCGCCGGTCTGGCGCTGGAAACTCAGAGTAAAATCGTGCTTCTCGTTTTCGACGGGCTCGGCGACATACCCTCCCCGGGGCTTGACGGAAAAACACCCCTCGAGGCCGCGTCGAAACCGAACCTGACGGACCTGGCAGCCCGCTCGAGCCTCGGCCTTCTGGATCCCATCCTGCCCGGAATAACACCCGGCAGCGGTCCAGGCCATCTCGGCCTGTTCGGCTACGAGCCGACACGCTACAATATCGGGAGGGGCGTCCTCGAGGGCCTGGGCATCGGGTTCACCTTCACGGACGACGACGTGGCCAGCCGCTTCAACTTCGCCACCATGGACGCGGACGGGAACATCACCGACAGGAGAGCAGGGAGGATCCCCACGCAGGAAGCCGCAAAACTGTGCGAGGTGCTGCAGGCAAAGATCCCTGAAATCGACGGGGTGAAAATAACGATCAGGCCCGTAAAGGAGCACCGTGGCGTTGCAGTCTTCCGCGGCAAAGGCCTTGGGGGAAACCTTCCGGACACGGATCCCCAGAGGACGGGCGTCCGGCAGCTGGAGCCGAAAGGACTCGACGAGGAATCCGAAAAAACGGCGGCCCTGGCCGGAAAATTCATCGCGGCCGCCATGGAAACGCTCAAAGGAAGAAGCAGCGCGAACACGCTGCTCATGCGGGGATTTTCCAAGTACACTCCCCTCCCGTCGTTCCGTGACCTCTACAAGCTGAAAGCGTGCGCCATCGCGACCTACCCCATGTACAGGGGCCTGGCCAGCCTCGCGGGCATGGAAATCGTCCGGGCCGGCGACACAATGGAAGACGAGGCAAAAGCCCTTGCCGGCGCCTGGAACGATTTCACGTTTTTCTTCGTGCATGTGAAGAAAACGGATTCCTACGGCGAAGACGGAAACCTGGAAGGCAAGGTCAGGGTCATCGAAGAGGGCGACAGGATCCTGCTGCCCGCGATAAACAAGCTGTCCCCCGACGCGCTCGCCGTGACCGGCGACCACAGCACGCCCTGCATGCTCAAGTCCCATTCGTGGCACCCCGTTCCGCTGCTCATCCACAGCGCGGCCGCCATCCCTTCCTCCGACGGCCCCCTTGATTTCGGAGAGCGGCACTGCTCTCGCGGGACGCTCGGCAGGCTCAAGTCCAGGTACCTGCTGCCGCTGCTTCTTTCCCACGCCGGAAAGCTCGCCAAATTCGGGGCGTAATCAGTGATTCGGGGTCAGCTGCTCTTCCACCATCTTCCGGGCCTCATTAAAGGTGAGGCCGCCGATGTGGGGGCGGTCGCCGATGTACATGATGGGCGTGCCCACCATTCCGGACTGGACAAAAGGCGTGTTCGTTGCCTCGGCAATATCGTTATCGATTATTTCAAGGGTTGATTTTTCATTCATGCATTTGCCGAACTCCGCCGTATCGAGGCCGAGGCTTCCGGCGAGCTCGTGTATCTTCTCCTCTGAGAGCTTGTGCTGGTTCCTGTACAGAAGGTCGTTGTACTCCCAGAAAGACCGTTGCTTGCCCGCGCAGACCGCGGCCTTTGCCGCCAGGCAGGCATTCCTGTGAAAGGGCTTTTTCACCAGGGGATTGCAGGCTTTGTCGAGCGGGAAATGCCTGTGCTTCATCATGACCTTGTCGGGATACAGATCCACTACTTTTCTCAGCGCGAAATGCGTTGCCGCGCAGTAGGGGCATTCGTAGTCGCTGAACTCCGTGATGACGAGAACCGGCTCCGTCGTGCCGTAGGTTGCTTCCTCGTTGCATGTCTGGTGGCTCTCTTCGTGCCGCCCGCCCCCGCCCTGGGGGAAGGCGCAGTCGAAATCCTCACCGTAAAGCCGCGGGTAGAAAATAACGAGCATCCCGGCCAGGGCGCAGATACAGGCCGCGCCCCACATCGGATAGCCGGCTGACATCAGGAACCCCTTCACGTCCACGGCCAGCCATTTAAGCGGATTGGCCTTCTCCACGGCTACCGTTATGACCGCTCCCAGGAAGATGGCCGAATTGACGATGTACAGCCCGACGCACAGGATGCACTTGGACTGGATGACATAGGCCGATACGGTGAAGAGAATCCCCGTGACCGCCAGGCCGGCTGCGGCCATGAGAACCGAGGCGCCGAGCCCTCTGATGCCTTCCGCGCGCTTTGCCTTCATGTCGAGCAGCCCCACGACCGCAACGAACAGGTACGCGAGATAGATGACGAATCCCCACACGGAAACCGGGATGCGCAGAAAAACAGAGTATTTGCTGATGGCCACGACCTGGCAGTTCCACGCCTCGCTGATGGCGCAGAAGCTCTGGTAGCTGGAATCCGTGAGCGACTTGTAATGGACGTAGGAAAGATCGGCGCTGACGGCAATGCCCGCTGCGGCCGCAACAAGGAGTAGCCAGAAGAAATATCTTTTCACGGCAACCTAGAACCTGTAAAGAGAAACTGCCTGAAATTTTACTTTTACGCCATCGGTTCTCAGTCCGATGAGGGAGTCCATCGTACCGCCGTAGGGCGCCTCGATCCGGGCGATGATATCCTTTTGCGGGTCGCCGTAGTAGAACCTCGAGCGCAGGAAGCACTTGACCTTGTTCGCATCCCTGATGATCTGAAGGGGATACCACACGGGATCATCGTCCTCGTTCCTGTTGGTCAGCTGAACGTCCTCAGGCAGGACCGTATAGTCAACCTCTTCCCCCTGATAGCATTCGCTTCCTTCGCAGGTCATGCAGTCAAGCGAGGTACAATCACCGTGCCTGGACTTGATGAGGAGAACATCCTCGCCGTTCCTTCTTCCGAGCCCGCAGTAAAGCCATGACTTTGGCTCCTGGCTGTCACCGGCGGTAACAAGGCGAGCCACCAGGCCGGCCGTTGCCTCGCCTTCGGTTATCCTGTCCAGCCTCTCGTTGAACTCGATTATGGCGATTGCTCCGCAGGACTTGGCGCTCAGGAGGCGGCTGTGATAATAGCCGGGCACAACGGCGAAGCCCGGCTCATCCGCACCGTCCGGCCTCGGGGAGATCAATTCATCCCCGGAACAGTCCATATTGCCAAAGCACGTCCAGGGATTGGGGCTGCCGGCGTTAAAAAGCTCGATCCAGGGGTCCGTAAAATCCTGCCTGTCGCCGTAGAAATAGCCCTTGACGATCACCATCCTGACTCCAAGGGTATCAGCGCTGTCCGGGTCCTCGCATGCGTCGCCCACGTCATCACAGTCCGCGTTTTTCTGGCCCTGGTTCATGATGAGAGGGCAGTTGTCACAATGGTCGCGATGACTCTCCGCAATATCCCCTTCCCCGGGCTCCCTGCAGCTGTCTCCAAGGTGGCGGCAGTCGGTATTGGTCTGTGCATCCCTGTTCTGCTCTGAATCGCACAAGTCGATCACGTCAGGGATCCCGTCATTGTCGTCGTCAAAAGCCTCCGCGGGACAGGAGAGCTCGCACACATCCCCAATGCCGTTGTTATTCCAGTCAACCTGCACGACGTTGGGCCTGTTGTCGCAGTTGTCGTTGTTGTCATCGATCGTGTCGTTGTCCTTGTCACCGGGAGTTACGGTCCTTTCCCCCTCCCCGGCCGTGTTCAGAAGGCAGGAGACCCTTAAAAGGGAAAACACGAAAAGAAAAGCAACCATGACCGCGAGAAGACCATGGCCGGCATGTTTTAGTTCATCTGGGCGCATTTCAATCCTGAAAGATTTTCCGTTAATACGTACAACAATCAGCAGTTTTGTTCAACAGTGGAGATAAAATTGGATGCGGCTGCTCACTCAAAAGGCTCGATCGTGATCTCCAGCGTGTATGCGCCCCAGGACCACGTCCCGTAGCCGTCCATGATGAGAATGTAATCGCCCGCCTCAAGGCCCTCGAGTTCGATTTTCGAAAAAAAACTCTCCCCGCCGTCATCGTCACAGACGATCTGCGACCCGAAATCGTCGCAAATCGTGCGCATGTGCAGGATGGTGTCGAAGGGCGCCGCCGTGACCTCGGCCACGATGTTCGAGGTTTCGCTCAGCCTCAGGATGTACGCCATGTCCGGGCTCCTTGCGTAGTACCCGCAGTCGGACTCGAAATCGTTGGGCTTCCCCTCCGTCGTATCGGAGATCGTGGTGCTCTCCTCGATGACCTCGATATCGTCGCAGGCGCTCGTGGGCGGCAGGAACTCGACGAAAAGGTCGAAGTCGCCGCCGAACTCGGCTTCCACCACGATCCAGTAGTCACCCTCGGGAAGCGAGCGCATGTACAGGTCCGCGGGGTCGACGTTATAACACTTGATTTCACTTGCCGGCTCGCCGCACTCGGTCTGAAGCACGATAAAGGGCCTGAACTCCCCTCCTCCCCTGGCCTCGAGGTGCACGTCCTGCATCTCGTCAAGGGTAAAGGTGTAGAAAACATCGATGTACCCGGGCATGCAGGTGGCGGCGTAGTCGTCGGAAGCGGCGAGCAGCGAACCCGGGAAAAGCCCTCCATCGGAGACGTCGACGGCGTCCTCGCACGTTTCGTTCTCCGGGGGGTCCGAGGGGTCCTGGAAAGTCACGTCGAGCGAAAACTCGCCGGCCGTGTAGGATTCCACCGCGATCGTGTAGTCGCCGGGCTCCAGCCTGGTTATGGTCCGGTCGAAGGGGTAACCGCTGTCACACACGACGGCCCCGGACGGATCATCGCAATCACGGTGCACCGACACGTAGGGGGAGAAGAAGATCGACGAGGCCCTCACGACCACGTCCTGCATCTCCGTCAGCGTGAATGAGAAAACCATGTCCTTGTACGTCGCCCACGAGGCGCACGAAAGCGTCAGGTCGTCTTCCATGCAGAGAAGATCGCCCTCCCAGTGGCCGTCGCCGGTGATCTCGATGGGATCGTCGCAGTCGTCTCCCTCGAGGGACGGCCCCGCATCCTCCACGTTTACCCTTATGTCGAACGCCCCTTCGACCCACGAAGACACGATCATGTAATAGGTGCCTGCCTCCATTCCCCTCCGGCAGTACTTGAAAGGATTCCCCGATGCGCAATGGATCGTGCTCGTGTTTTCCCCGCACTCCCCCTGAATGGCGACGTACGGATAGAAGCCGTCCCTCCCGGAAACGGACAGGATAACATCGCTGTCCGACTCGAGCGTGAAGGAAAAGGCGACATCCACGAAATCGGACCCGTCGCAGGAGCTGCTGATGTCGGCCAGCGCTTCGAAGCTGAAGCCCTCCTCGGCCGTGTTCAGAAGAAGCTCGCGCGGAGAGTCGCAGGTGTCATTCGACATGGCGCACTCGTCGTCATTGAAGTCGATGAGTGCGTCACAATCATTATCGAGATCATCAAAGCACCACTCGCGCGCGCCGGGGTACACCCTGTCGCTCAGGTCATTGCAGTCGTCGCCGTCTTCGCAGTGAACGTCTATGTGGCCGTCGGCGTCCCGGTCGAGAGGCAGATTATCGCAGTGCGGGGCTTCTCCCGGCCCTCCCTCGACGCAGATGTCCATGGTGCATGGGTTGTCGTCATTGCATCCCCTGAAAATCTCCCCGGGAAGGCAGTCCTCCTCGGCATTGCAGACCTCCTCGCCGTTGCACTCGAGGTCGTCATCGCAGAAATCATCATCCGGGACGTTCCCGCAGTACCCGTCCTCGCAGGTATCGACCGTGCAGTCCACGTGGTCGTCGCAGTCCTCGTCCTCCTCGCACTCGTTGCCCGTCTCGATTTCAATATCCTCGCCGTCCTCCGCTTCCACTTCCCCGCTGTCCGGCTCCGCGCCATCATCCTCCCGGGCATCTTCAACTTCCTCGGCTTCCGGGCTGCATGCGGCCGGGGCCGCAAGGACTGCGATGCACAGGGCAAGGCGCAGCGCCCCCCCCACTCGCCGTACCGGCGACAGTCTCATAAGATATTGGGTTGTCATGCATGTTTCTCCATTTTTTCCATCAATTGTTTTATCTCTTCCATCGTTATCAGCCCTCTCCTGAAGAGAACCTCGATAATCCCGACCACGGCGGCTTTTGAGGCAGGCCCCAGCTGCTCCGACATCAGGATCGTCTCGATTCTCTCGAGCATCGCCACTTCACTGCGGATTTCCTTTCCAACATGGGCGCCTTTCTGTGCCAGCGAAATGGTCACCCCGTTAAGAAACGTGAAGCTCACCGGCTTGGCGCCCCCCGGCTGCCGGGTTTCCGCTTCCCTTTCACCTCCCCACCCGGGACCGAGGGTTTGACCCGCTTTCGTCGCCCCCGCCCGGCCGGCGCCTTGATCTTCCCGCCCCTCCCCTGTCTCCGGCGTCTCTTCTCCCGCTTCCTGCTGCTCCTCTCCTTCTTCTACAATAGCAGAAGTTTCCAGAAGGACAACCGCATCCTGCTGCCCGCCTTCGGCCGGCCTTTCTTCATCGCCTGCTGCGTCCGCTTCACCGGCCGGCGGAGCCCCTGGTTCCGGCTCCACGCTTTTCCCGGGCGTTTCCGGTGTTGCCATCCCCGCCAGCAGCTTCTCTCCCGTCTCCCATGTCGCACTGTAAAACGTGCTTATCGCCCTGGCTATTTCGGAAGGCGCGGCAATCATGGCCTTTACTTCAAGAGAGGACGTGGCATGGATTCTGGCCAGGACATCGTCGTTCGTGGGATCATCCATGGCCACATACAAAACCTTCTCGCCATGCCGCTTGCTCATGATGTACACGGGCACGACACCGAACTGCGTAACGAGCTCGTGGGGAACGGTGCTGATCAATTCCGTCGAGATATCGAGATGGGTCAGTGAAACCCAGGGCACCGACATCTGCTTGGACAATGCCTGGACCAGCTGAGCTTCGGAAACGAACCTGTTGGTGATCAGGATGAATCCAAGCTTCTGGCCCGACTCCTTCTGAATTTTCAGGGCCTCGTCCAGCTTCCCCGGTTCCAGGAGCCCGGCGTTGACGAGTATCTCGCCCAGCCTCAACCTTCGCGTATCCCTTACGATATGGTCCATGTCCTATCCCCTTATTGCGCCTTATCTCATGTCTGTTATGCCCTGCCGCGCAAGACTGTCGGCCCTGTTGTTCAGGGTGACGTCTGAATGGCCTTCCACCTTCACGAATTTCAGATCGCGGAATCGTTTCATTTCATCCGTGATGTCCCGGATGAGCGCCTTGTTTGCCTTTGCCTTCCATCCCAGGGTCAGGACGCCGAGCGCGTACTCGGAATCCGTGTACAGGACCACCTGCATCTGAGGCTTCCTGATCATTTTCAGGGCCTTCAGAACCGCGGAAAGCTCCGCGATATTGTTCGTCCCGTGGCCGATATATTGAGAGTACTCCTTGATGTTATCCCCGCATTTTAACACTATCCCTATACCGCAGAGCCCTGGATTGCCGCTGCACGCCCCATCCGTGTATATCTCAATTTTTTCCATCACTTGACCTGTCCGTAATAAAATGTAGTATAAACTATCCTGACTTTCCGTAGCGCCGGTGTGCGGCAGAAGGTCCCCAGGCAGCCGCAAAACTGTTTAATATAATATTTATCTTGATCTTGAAATATTTAATTAAAAAATCTACCATATTATCTGTAAATTTCAAACATAAATTTATAGTTGCTTATTTATATTCTATAAACGGCCGGAAATGAGCATGGAAGAGAGAAATAGGTCTGATCATGATTCCGGAGAGGAAGACCAGGGGGACCTGTCCATGGCCCTCAAGTTTATTTCCGGAAAATTTGTCGGCGGCATCTATAATATCCCACAGGACGGTGAATTGTTCATTGGAAGGGGATCGGATTCTGAAATCACCATCCCCGAGGAAATGGTCTCTCGCAAGCATGCAAAACTCATCGTTGAAGACCGCGGCAGCGTCTATATTCAGGACCTGAACAGCACGAACGGCACGTTCATAAACGGTGAAAGAATCAAGAAGAAGAAGCTGGGCGAAGGAGACCGGATCCTGATCGGCACATCGGTAATGAAGCTCGTTACGATCAAGGAGGAAAGCAGGGAGCGACAGCAGACCATTGCCGATTCCTTCAGGTCTCCCAAGCTGGCCACGGATCGATCCGCAGTGGTCGCCGACCCCGCCAAGGTCACCAGATTCGGCGGGAGCACGAAACCGCCTGCACCGCCCGAAGATGACGAGGAGGCCGCGGCCCGTGAAACTCCCCTGGATTTCGACCTCGACATGGACGGCCGGCTTGACGAGGAAGGTCTTACGGCTGATGCTGCAGTAGCCGCCGCGCTTAACGGGATGGATGAAACCCCCGATGAAGCCCCCGACACAATCCCCTATGAAGCCCCCGCCTCTCCTCCCGCGGACGCCCATCCCACCTATCCAATGAACGAGGCGCTCAAGTCCACCGGAATAATCGATGAGCCCGACAACAGTCCCACTGGGAGCGTCCGGATCACCACGGTTGCCTCGGTCATGGAGGGCATACT
Source organism: Pseudomonadota bacterium (assembly GCA_043813155.1). Lineage (GTDB taxonomy): Bacteria > Myxococcota_A > Polyangia > DRWM01 > DRWM01 > JBDRLK01. The sequence goes on from JBDRLK010000275.1 coordinate 10,750, forward strand.
GGGAGAGATCCCCCTGACGGACGTGATCCAGATGTGCTCGGCCACAAAGAAATCCGGCGTCATGAATCTCGAATGGGGAGGCAAAACAGCCAATATTTTCATCAAGGACGGCGCCATAATATACGCCTCCTATCACAAGCTTTATGATATGCCGGGGCGCAAGGCTTTTTTCAGGCTGCTGGGCCTGGAAACGGGGAAATTCACGCTTCATCCCTACTCGGACCCTCCGGAATTCGCTGAGCTGATCAATAAACCTACCGAATATCTCATCATGGAGGGCCTCAGAAGGATCGATGAGCTGCACCACATTGAGAAGGAGCGCGGCCTTCAGAATGCCACGCTGAAATTCAATTTTCCGCTTCTGCACCCCTTGAAGAAGCTGAAGCACGATGATCTTGATATTTTCCAGATGCTCTTCCAGCCTCTCCCTTACGAGATGATCCTGGACATGTCTCCACACGAGGATCTCGACACGGCGCAGATCCTTACAAACCTCCTGGATCTGAAATATATCGCGAAGGCCTAGGAGCCCTCAGCCATCGGCATTCGGCATTCGGCATTCGCCTTCGTGGAGTGGATTGCATTTTGCCGATTGCTGACAGATGATTGCCGCGGCCCGGAGGGCCGCCTTACTTCTTCTTCTTGGTGGTTGGCTTGATGGCTTTCGTGAGCATTCGCTCGATGAGGGATTTGGAAAAAGACGTCAGCGACGTAAAAACCACACCCATTCCTTTAGGGTTATGAGCAACCCTGACCACCTCGCCCGTCCCTTCCAGGGTTTCGATGTCATCCATGATAACCGTGAACTTCAAGTTTACCTTGGTCCCGATCGGGAGAGGATTCTTGGACTTGATGAACACGCCGCTTCTCGAGATATTCGTAACGTACTCCTGGATAAAGGCGTCAAAGCTTTCGAATTCCTTGTTGATCGTAAGTCTTTCGTGTCTTCTGCGTATGGCCATGTCATTCTCCGTCACTCGTTTTGAAAACCCGCAGATCGTCATTTGCGGGCTTTCAATTCATTGTTCTCAATTACATGTACGAAATTTTAAAATACTCAATATGAACATCGATTCTCGCTTCAAAGATTATCTTGACCTGATAGTCTTTTTCAAGATTCCTTACGTAACTGCTGAACTCATTTTCCATTCTCAACACCATGGACTGATGAGCCGTCACGAGAAGGTCCTTTGGCTTTTCCTGCAGCGCCCTGATGACGGACCTGATCATTTTCCCCGAAATCGTGTCCCGCCCCAGGATGTTTCCCGTACCGTCGCAGTACCAGCACCTCTCCTGGAGCATTTCAATGACCCTGGGGCCGTAATGCTCGCGTGTCATCTCGATCAATCCCATGTCGGAAATCTTCCTCACGCTGACTTTTGCCTTGTCCTTCCTGACCTCCTTGACCAGCTCCCTGTAGACCATTTCCTTGTGGTCTTCCCGCTCCATGTCAATCAGGTCAAGGATTATGAGGCCTCCAATGCAGCGCAGCCTGAGCTGGTAGGCGATCTGCCTTACGGCCTCCATGTTGGTGGTCAGCACGGTTTGAGACGCGTCCCTGTTCTCCGTGAATGAACCGGTGTTGACATCAATGGCCGTGAGCGCTTCCGCATGGTCGATCACGATGTGCCCGCCCGAGCCCAGGGCGACTTTCCTTGCAAAGGTGCGCTCGATCTTTTCCTCAACGCCCAGCGACTCAAAGAGGTCATCATCCTTTGCCCACAGGCTGATCTTGTCGGCGATCTTCATGCCCGAGTTTTCGGCGTACTGCTTGAGGCGCTGCAGCGTTTGCGCATCGTTGACAATGACTTCATGAACGGCTTCCTCGCTCATGTCCCTCAAGACCCTCTCGGCAAGAGAAAGCTCGGGAAGCAGCAGAAAGGGCCGTTTCTTTCGTTTTCCCCCGGCCACTGCGTCCTGCCACCTTCGATGAAGCCATTTGGCCTCCCTCATGATGTCCTCTTCACGGACCCCCTCGGCGGCGCTCCGTATAACGAATCCGCCTTCCGTCTGCTTCCGGGCCATCTCGCCTACTTTCCTGAGCCTGGCCCGTTCCTTCGGCCCCTTTATCTTCCTCGATACCCCCAGTCCCCTGACCGTGGGCATGAAGACGAGATAATGGCCCGGAATGGAAAAATAGGTTGTGACCTTCGGCCCCTTCTCCCTCCCCGGAACGTTGATCACCTGCACGGTAATCGACTCGCCTTCCCGAATGGACTTTTCGATGAGCCCGACGCCCCTCCTCCTCTTTCGGTGCGATCTTCCGTTTTCCGCCTTTTTCTCCTCGGGGGTGGCCGCTTCCAGGACCTCCTGGCTCACGACCTGGGTGGCCGGAAGAAAGGCCGACCGTTCCAGGCCCACGTCGATGAATGCCGCCCTGATGCCGGGAATGACCTTGACGACGCGTCCCGAGAATATGCTGCCAAGCACATTGCCCCTGACCTCCCGCTCCAGGAAATATCTGTCCAGGTTGTCGTCTTTCAGAACAACCACCCTCGTCTCAAAAGGGTCCGTGCTCACCAGCACACTGCAATGATCCTTTTTCATCGTAAGCACCCTCTAGCCTTTTAGCCATTCCCGCCCCCCCCCCTTTTCATCCTTCTATCTTATATTCATATACCAATTCCGGTAATATATTCAACTATTTTTGCATTTACGCTTTCTCCTGGCAGGATAAGACGGCAACAGGCGTGTGATCGGATTTTGCCGGAGGATTGGTTTACGCAAAAGGGCTCTGAGCACTTATTACCGGGCAACACGTTCCAATCGCACCCCGGCCACAGGGCCGGCGCCGACTATTTCACTAACACCGGTTGACTTTCCGGGATCAAAAGCTATTAATTCATTTGACGATTCTTGAGGTGAAAAGTGATCCAGGCTCGCAATCTGACAAAAAGGTTCAATGGAACCGCGGCGCTCAATAATATAGATTTCGA
>JBDRLK010000276.1:0-26501 GCA_043813155.1 Pseudomonadota bacterium
ATTGACAGGGCCGCTGCAGTTCTAAATACCAGTATAAATAGCATGACACTGTGCTGCTTCATTATAAAACCCGCCCGGGTTTATTATACGCATTATTAGTATGAAAGCAAACGTGATGGAAACCTTCGGGGTCTATTCACGGTATTTTTCCCAAAGATGTGGAATGCCCCCTTTTATTACGCTATAAGGAAAATCCATGACGCGGGTGAAAGTCATCATGTCGGGCAACGAGGCCATGGCCAGGGGCGCCTGGGAAGCGGGCGTAACCGTGGCCGCATCGTACCCCGGCACGCCGGCCACGCAGATCCTGGAGGAGCTGGCGCGTTTCGATGAGATCCATGCGCAGTGGTCGCCCAACGAGAAAGTGGCCCTGGACGTGGTCTTCGGCGCGTCTCTCGGCGGCGCGCGGGCCATGGCGTCCATGAAACACGTGGGCGTGAACGTTGCCGCCGACTCCCTGATGACCATCGCCTACGCGGGCGTCGGCGGCGGGCTCGTTCTCGTGTCGGCCGACGACCCGCACATGTACTCGTCCCAGAACGAGCAGGACAACCGCAATTTCGCTCCCTTCGCGAAAATCCCCATGATTGAACCCGCCTCGCCGCAGGAGGCAAAAGACATGACGCGCCGCGCCTTCGAGGTCAGCGAGGCGTTCGATGTCCCTGTCCTGCTGCGTGCCACCACGCGTCTGTGTCACGGCAGGGGCGTTGTCGAACCCGGGACGCGGGTCAACGTTCCCCTGAAACCCTATGAAAAAGATTACGAGAAATACATGATGCTGCCCACGGTCGCGCGCAAGCGCCGGCTCGACCTGCTGGGCAGGATGGAGCGGCTCGAGGAGCTCTCGGAAGCGTTTCCCGGCAACCGCGTGATCGGGGGCTCGAGCGAGCTGGGCATTATCTCCAGCGGAACCGCGTCGCTGTACGCGCGCGAAGCCGTGCCCGACGCGTCATTTCTCATCCTGGCCTTCACCTGGCCCCTTCCGCGGCGCCTCATTCGCTCTTTTGCCGGCACGGTCAAAAAGCTCGTGGTGGTCGAAGAGCTGGACCCGTTTCTCGAAACACATATCAAGGCCATGGGAATCGAGGTCACGGGCAAGGACGTCCTGCCTTCCGTCGGGGAGCTGCGGCCTGAGATCGTGGCGGCCGCGCTGCGTCCCGACGTCAGGCCCGTCGCCCGTTCGCTTTCCGTCGCCCCGCCGCCCAGGCCGCCGGCACTGTGCCCGGGCTGCTCCTACCGCCCCGTCTTCTACCTTCTCAGGCAGCTCAAGGCCAGGGTCATGGGCGACATCGGCTGCTACGCGCTCGGGGCCTACCCGCCGCTGGGCGCCATGGACATGAACCTGTGCATGGGCGCCTCCATCGGCGTGGCGCACGGCATGGAGAAGGCCCTTCGCAAAGGCGGAAAGGAGCGCGGCAGGATCGTGGGCGTGATCGGCGACTCCACCTTTGTCCATGCGGGCATCGCGCCCCTCATGGACCTGGTTTACAACAAGGGGACCTGCACCGTTCTTCTTCTCGACAATGCCACCACGGCCATGACGGGCCACCAGGACCATCCGGGCAGCGGGAAAACCGCGGAAGGCGAAGAGACCGCGGCCGTTGATTACGTCAAGCTGGCCCAGGCCGTGGGCCTGAAACGCGTGATCGAGGCCGAACCCTACAACGTGGGGAAGCTGCGCTCCGTCCTGAAACAGGAACTGGACGGCGACGAGCCGTCGCTCGTGATCCTCAGGGCGCCCTGCGCGCTTACGGCCATGCGCAGGCCCACGCATTTTTCCCTCGTTGATCCGGAAAAATGCAAAAACTGCGACATGTGCTTCATGCTCGGCTGCCATCCCATTGAAAAGGACGACGATGGCCGCGCGCGCGTCAACCCGGCCTGGTGCGTGGGGTGCGGCGTCTGCGTCCAGGTGTGCGGCCGCAAGGCCATGTCGCTCGAGAAACGCGAAGGAGGCGTCGGGTCATGACGACGACGAACATACTCCTTGCGGGCGTGGGCGGACAGGGGATCATGCTGGCCGGCGAAATCCTGGCCAGGCTCGGGCTCGAGCTCGGCTTCGACGTGAAGAAAAGCGAGATCCACGGCATGGCCCAGCGCGGCGGAAGCGTGGAGAGTCACGTGCGCATGGGCCCCGAGATCCTTTCGCCGCTCATCCCCAGGGGCCGGGCCGATTTCCTCGTTGCGCTGGAGCAGGGCGAGGCGCTGCGCTACGTCGACTTCCCTGAAGACGGCGCAACCGTCCTGCTCTCAAACACGCGCTTCATTCCCTCTGGCGTCACGGCGGGGCTCGACTCGTATCCGCCGGAAACGAGGATCATGGAGGAGCTTTCAGGCCTGGGCCTGCGCGTGATCGCGGTGGACACGGAGGCGCTGGTCAGGAAAATCGGCAACCCGCGCGCGCTGAACATCATCATGCTCGGGCGGCTCAGCACGCTTCTTCCTTTTCCCGAAGAGACCTGGAAGAGCGTCATAACCGACATGCTCCCTGAAAAAATCCTGGCCGTCAACCTGCGCGCCTTTGATCTCGGGCGCGCCACACTGGGGTAAACGCAACAATGAAAAATGGATCACCGCGAATCAATCGATTGTGCCTGGCCCTCTTTCTTTCCTGCCTCGCCGCGGCCTGCGGCGACAGCGCCGACGATACGGACGCGGACGCGGACGGCGCGTCGGACGTGCCGGCCGACCCGACCGACATGGCGGAAGATACTGCGGCCGAAGACGACGGCGGGGACCTGCCGACGGACCCGCCGGCCGACGAGCCCCCCGATGACCCGGGCGAGGACACGACGGACGCGCCGCCCGACGAAGAGGAAATCGAGCTCCCGCCGGGCGGCTACGAGGCGCGGGGCCTTTGGGTGACGCGGTGGAACTATTCCTCGGCCGCGGACGTGGAGAGCATTATCTCCCGGATGGCGGCGAATGGATTCAACCAGATCTATTTCCAGGTCAGGGGACGGGCCGACGCCTTCTACCAGTCAAGCCTCGAGCCATGGGCATCGAACCTGAGCGGCACGCTGGGCCAGGACCCGGGCTGGGACCCCCTGGGCCTTGCCGTGCAGAGGGCGCACGAGCGCGGCATGGAGATTCACGCGTGGATGAACTCTTTCACCATGTGGGCCGGCTCCGACCCCCCCGCCTCGTCGACGCCCGAGCACATCTTGAGCGCCCACCCGGAATGGATCTGCGTGGACAGCGGCGGCGACCCCATGCCCCTGGGCTCGGACTACGTGTTCGGCTCGCCGGGAAACCCCGGCATGCAGGACCACATCGCGGCCGTGGCCGCCGACATCGCCGAGCACTATGACGTGGACGGCATTCACCTCGACTACATCCGCTACCCCGGCCCCGACTACTCCCATGACGATGCAAGCAATGCGCGCTACGCCGAGGCCGTTGCTGCCGAGCCCGGCCTGTCGCGCGGCGACTGGCAGCGCAGGCAGGTCAGCGCGACCGTGGAAAAGGTGTTCACGGCCGTCACGTCGATTCGACCCGAAGTCGTGCTTTCCGCGGCGGTCTGGGGCATCTACCGCAACACGTGGGGGTGGAGCGCCGTGAGCAAGGGCTATGACGACTATTACCAGGATTCCAGGGCGTGGACCGCCGGCGAGTACGTCGACGCCCTCTGCCCCATGATCTACTGGCCCATCACGGACACCTATGGCGAGAGGACCGACTTTGCGGCCCTCATAGACGACCACATCGAGGGAAACCCCAACCGCTACGTGTACGCCGGCATCCACGGCAACTACGAGGACTTCGCCGAGATCGAGGCTGAAATCGAGCGCCAGCGCGGGAGCGGCGGCGAGGGGTTCGTCATCTTCGCCTACCCCTACATCCAGGACCGCGGCTACTGGGACGATCTTCTCGGCGGCCCTCTTGCCCTGCCCGCCATCCCGCCCGTGATGGATTGGAAGTAAATCTCCCCAAGCGCGGGCAGGGGCGACGTTCGTCGCCCGTTCCCTGTTCGACGGGAGGCTAAAGCCTCCCCTACCCGTGTGTATGGAGACGGGAGGCTAAAGCCTCCCCTACCCGCGTGTGTATGAGAAAAAGGCTACCGGAGGTTCACGACGATGCGATCGGGAAAGGCGTCGGAATCGAGCAGGATGTAGTCCCACGTCCCGTCCTTCCTGTCCAGGTACTCGAGCAGCGTGCGCAGGTTCTTTATTTTCTTCACGTACCGGCCGTTGCCGAACCTTATTTCCCTGGCTTCCGTTTTGGTAAAGACGACGAGCTCGCCCCCGGTTTCCCTGTGAACCTCCCCGATGGCCGCATAGCGGCCCAGGCCCATATTATTGTATCGCTCGATGAACTGAAGGATCCGCCGGATCTCCTCCCCCACGAGCTCCCTGCTCTGCGCAACGAACTCTTCGTCCACGCCGGTGATCAGAACCGTCTTGATCTCCTCGCCCTCGGCTTGCCTCTCGAAGATCACGCCTTCCCTGTCCACGAAATACAGGACATCGGCTATGAGAAGCGTGGCCGCCCTGACGCGTTCCTGCATGTGTATGGTCAGTCCGTCGGGCAGCACGCGTTTGACATCGGCGTCTTTCACCCAGGGCTGCCGCTCGAGCAGCTCTTCGACGCCCTTCGGGTCGACGTCGAAGATACTCATGCCCTTGTGCAGCCTGCCCAGCTTCATGACGTCGTCCTGCTCGAAGCGCTTGTTGCCCTCGATCACGACGGAATGAAGCCTGAACGTGTCGCTTCCGCGGATTTTGCCCAGCAGGACCTTGCTCGACATGAAGAAGCCCACGAGGATGGCTCCCGCAAGCAGCGCAATGCCTGCGTCGGCGGCAATCTTCACTGCGCCCGTCCTGACGCTTCTCACGCGGACCCCGGGCGGCCCCCCGGGGGTGTTGAGACGGTAATTTGGTCTTCGCCCGCGCATTGTTTTCTGCTTCAGGCGGGCCGAGGGCCCGCAGCTACAATCCTGGCGGGCCGAGGGCCCGCAGCTACAATCGTTTCAAAAGCTCCTTGAGCACCCAGCTCACGTCTCCCGCCCCGAGGGAGATAACCAGGTCGTCTGCTCCCAGCTTCTTTTCGAGATGATCGACGACCTGGGGAAGCATGGGCAAATAGGTCACGTTGTGATGCCCATGGCTCCTGATGTTCTCGGCAAGCCGCGCCGCGCTCACCCCGGTGGCCGGATCTTCGCCCGCAGCGTAAATATCCGTTACAACGACTTCGCTCGCCCTGTTGAAGGCTTTTTCAAACTCCTCGTGCAGCAGCTGAACACGGCTGTATCGATGGGGCTGAAAAACCGCGATGATGTTCTTGCCCCTGTGGGCGGCGTGAGCCGCCTCGAGCGTCGCCTTGATCTCAACGGGATGGTGCGCATAGTCGTCGACGAGCAAGGCCCCGTTGAACTCCCCTAGAATTGTAAAGCGCCGGCTCACGCCTTCGAATGAGGCGATGGCCCTGGACGCCGCGGCGAAGGGGATGCCGAGCTCGAGCGCCACGCCCATGGACGCAAGCGTGTTCAGGACATTGTGCGCTCCGATGAGCTTCACCGTCACGGCGCCGAGCGGTTTGCCCCTGGCAATGAGCTCGAAGCTCGTGTCGTCGGTTCCGTAGCGTATCTCCTCTCCCCTGTAGTCGGCCTGGATGCTCAGGCCGTACGTGAAAAACTTTTTCGTCACCTTCGGCAGGATCGACTGGACGGCCGGGTGATCGAGGCACAGCATGGTAAAGCCGTAGAACGGAACCTTGTTGGCGAACTCGATGAAAGCCTTGTGCAGGTTCTCCACGCTGTGGTAGTGATCGAGATGCTCGGGATCGATGTTCGTGATAACGGCAATGGAGGGGCTGAGCTTCAGGAAGCTGCCGTCGCTCTCGTCGGCCTCGGCCACCATCCAGTCGCCCTTGCCCACGGCCGCGCTCTTTCCAAGGGCGTTCAGGCGTCCGCCCACCACGACCGTCGGGTCCCAGCCCGCCTCGGCAAGGATCGTGGCCATGAGCGATGTCGTCGTTGTTTTTCCATGGGTCCCCGAGATGGCGATGCTCTCCTTGAGCCTCATGATCTCCGCAAGCATCTCGGCCCTCGGAATGACGGGGATGCCCCGGCGCGTGGCTTCCTCCACCTCGGTGTTGCCCAGCCTGACGGCCGAAGACACGACGACAACGTCGCTGCCGGCCACGTTGTCCGGCCTGTGCGACCCGCAGCAGACCTTTGCCCCGAGCGAACTGAGCCTTTCCGTTGTTTCCGACTCCTTCAGGTCGGAGCCTGAAATCTCGTAGCCCAGGTTCACCAGCACTTCGGCGATGCCGCTCATGCCGATGCCTCCAATGCCTACGAAATGCACCTTGAACCGCTTCCTGCCCAGATGTGTTACTCCAATCATCCTATGTCTCCCTGTCCGCGTCCTGCCGCTCGCCTTGGGCCGGTCCATCCCGTGCGGCGATTTGTCTGCTGATCGACAGCAGGATGCCGACGGCAAAAAGGTTGCACAGGAGCGAGCTCCCGCCGTAGCTCATGAACGGGAGCGTCATGCCCTTGGTCGGCAAAAGGCTCATCACCACGCCGAGGTTGATGGCGACCTGGAACCCGAGAAACAGCGTTATGCCCGAAGCCAGGCACATGGTGTACAGCGTCCTGCACTTGAGCGCTATCCTGATGCCTGCGTAGACGAGCATCCCGAAGGCGATGATGATCAGGAGGAGGCCGATGAACCCCATCTCCTCGCCGATGATGGACGCGAGAAAATCCGTGTGCGCGTCGGGAAGAAAAAGCAGCTTCTGCTTGCCCTCGCCGATCCCCTTGCCCAGAAAGCCCCCGGAGCCCAGCCCGATGAGCGAATTTTTTATCTGGAAGTTGATTCCCTGCGGGTCCCAGTCCGGGTTGAGAAAGGCGAGCATGCGCTGGCGCCTGTATCCCGACTTCAGAATGACAACGGCCGCGGCCGCGGCAAGCGGGACGGCGGAAAAGAGGATATAGGAAAGGCGTGTTCCGCCTATAAACAGCATGACCATGCAAAGGAGCATGATCATCATGGCCGCGCCCAGGTCGGGCTCTTTTATGCACAGCAAGGCAAAGACGAGGGCAAGCAGCAGGTGGGGAAGGAAGCCGATGGTGACGGTTTTTATTTTCTCAGCCTTCTTGGCCATGGAGTGGGCCATGAAGAAAATGATCGCCAGCTTGGCGAGCTCCGACGGCTGGAACTGCACCTTGCCGAAGGATATCCATCGCGAGGCTCCCTTGACCGTCTCGCCGAACGACGTGAGGCATACGACCAGGCCGATGAGCGACACGATGACGAGCGGCCCCGTCAGCCTTCGCAGGAGCTTGACGGGAACAAGCGCGGCCGCGATCATGGCGCAGAGGCCGATGAGCGCGAAAACCATCTGCCGGTTGAAAAAATACGCGGGGCCGGCGAACTGCTGCATGGCGCGCACCATGCTCGCGCTGAAGACCATCACGAGGCCGGCCGCAAGCAGCACCAGCGTGAGGATGATGATGACCGTGGGCCACGGATCCAGCGCCGGGTCCAGAAAAAAAAGGCTGGAAATAGATTTTTTTTCATTAATCCTTGAAGCGGCCATCTAACTTAACTTATACTCAAAATGAGCTCGGAAAATCAAAAAATTGCATAATTTGACGGCTGGCAAGTCAAACTGTTTATAGGTTTGGCGTGTGCCGCGGCATCCGCCCTTGCGAACTGATTGCACCAGGATTCAAGGATCGGGGATTAAAGGATTCAAGGAAAAACCGCGAAGCTCTTTCACCTGACCCCTCGAAGCCTTGACTCCTTGTGCCGGAAGGAGGCGGAGGCCGGCGTGGACTTGCGAGCGAAGCAAACACCCTTGCCGTGCGAACGCAAGGCATATTTCATGCTCCGGAATAATACATTTCTTGTTTTCATTACCATTATTGCCGTCGGGGGACTGCTGCCCTCGCCCGCGCCGGCCAAGAGCAAGTGCGGAAAGAAAAAAACAGAGTGCAAGGATAAATCCGGAACCGTGACCGACTGCTGCAGCTCGTCTCAGACCTGCAAAAACGGGCGTTGCTACTATCCCGGCGAGCTGATGATCATCGAGGAAAACAAGAAAAAGGCCGCCGGCAAGGCCGCCCCGAAAAACGAAGCCCCGACGGGCGAAACGACAGAGGACAGCTCCAAGCGAATCGCCATGCTCGGCGAGATGCTCCAGGAAAGCCCGGACTTCAAGGTCAGGGTCCAGGCCGCCTTTTCCCTGTCCAAGATCAAAAACCCGAAAATACTCACCTATCTCATCAAGGCATTGAAGGACAAGCACCCGGCCGTGCGAAGCGCGGCCGCGACATCCCTGGGCAAGGCCGGCGATCCCGCCGCCCTGCAGGTGCTGTTCAACCTGTTGGACAAGGACCCGAACCCCATGGTCAACAATGCGGCCAAGGAGGCCATCCTGATGATCGACGCGGACCCGAAGAAGCTCGACAAGTTCAACAAGGTGCCGGAGATCATCTGCCAGGTCCCCTACAACAAGGTCAAGTACCTGTTCGTCATCGGCAGCATGAGCGACAAGGCGGGGTCAAAGAGAAAGGACCTTCCCAGCCTGTTCAAGAAGCATCTTTCCGACAGCCTCAAGAACGTGGGCAAGTCCATGATCGTAACCTCGGACAATGTCCCGGAGGCCATACTCAAGAAGGTCGAGGACGGCAAAATTTACGCGTTCATTTTTTCCTCGACCCTGAAGAATCTGAACGGAGATTGGGACGGCGGCAGCGGGTACGTCACAACGGCGCAGGTTTCCATCATCTGTTCCAAGTACCCCACGCAGGTGCTGGCCATGACCATGCAGTCCACGGCATCCTCCTCCATCACCAAGTCCGGGTATCGCAAGAAGCTGATTCCAAGGCTCCAGGAAGACGCTATCAAGGGAGCCATCACGTCCATGGCCGGGTCCATCCAGGACAACCTCAAAAAGATCACCGGCGACGACGACGGGAAGAAGAAAAAAAAGAAGACAAAAAAATAAGGAAAAACCGCGAAGCCCCTTCACTTGACCCCTTGCCCGGGAAGCCTTGTTTTCACGGGCGGCTGAAGCCGCCCCTGCCCGCCGGGAAAAAGAGAAATTCATTGCCATAATGTCAAAAACAGGCGGGAGCTGTTGACAGAAGTTATGCTACCGGCGCCGCTCCAGCGCCTCGGCGATCTGGACGGCATTGGTGGCAGCGCCTTTTCTCAGGTTGTCACACACGAGCCAGAGGTTGATGCTGCCGCTGCGCGATGTGTCCTGCCTGATCCTGCCAACGAGAACCTCGTCCCTGCCGTCCGCATCCTCGGGCACGGGATAGATTTTTTCGGCCGGGTCGTCCATGACAACGACGCCGGGCGCCGATGCCAGGATTTCCCTGACCTCGCCGGGCGAGACCGGGCGCTCGAAATCAATGGTCACCGACTCGCTGTGCGCGTTTATTACGGGCACCCTCACTGCCGTGCAGGTCACGGAAAAGTCCTTTAAATGAAGGATTTTTCTCGATTCGTGAACAACTTTCATCTCTTCCTTCGTGCAGTCGTCCACGAATGTATCGATATGGGGGATCAGGTTGAAGGCCATGGTCCTGGGAAAAACAGCGGGCTTCGGCAGCGGCTTCGAGGCCAGGGAGGCTGCCGCCTGCTCCATCAGCTCGTCGATGGCTTCCCTGCCCGCGCCGCTTACCGCCTGGTAGGTCGAGACGATAACGCGCGTGATGGCCGCGCTTTTGAGCAAGGGCGCCAGGACCAGGACGAGCGGTATGGTCGAGCAGTTGGGGCTTGCCACGATGCCCCTTGGAATGTTTGAAAGGTCCTCAGCGTTGACCTCGGGCACGACCAGGGGAACATCGTCGTCCATCCTGAAATGGGACGATTTGTCCACGACAATGGCGCCCTCGGCCGCGGCCACGGGCGCAAAGTCCCGGCTGACCGGGCCGCCGGCGCAGAAAAAGGCCACGTCGCAGCCCCTGAACCTGCCTTCGCCCACCTCGGCAACCTCGAGCTGTTTTCCGGCAAAGGCTATTTTTTTCCCCGCGCTTGATGCCGACGCCAGGAGGCGCAGCTCGCCGAGCGGAAATTTTCTCTCCTCGAGGATAGAAAGAAGCTTTCCACCCACCATGCCCGTGGCCCCGACCACGGCAATGTTCATGCTTTTGCGGTGTTCCATATTTACATAACTATGATAAATCCATTGTTATTTCAACAAAACGTAGTATAAAGTAGCCATCATCGAGTTGGCAGGAAAAAACCTGCTTCAGGCACGGTACTTGCACTCCTTTTACGGACATGAATGAAATGAAGCGATTTTTTACCCTTGCCGGCATTGTCGCTGCCCTCGTGCTCATGACTTTGCCCGCAATCGGCAGGGCCCAGCTTACGCTGGAATTCTACGCCCGGGATGAAGTAGATGAAGACAGGGACGGCCTGGCGGACGGCTTCAACATGGCCGAGTGCGAGGCCGACGCCAAGATGACGTTCAAGTACACCTACTCCGGGTCCCTGGGCGCGGGAAACCTGGACCTGTGGTTCGGGTCGAGCTGCGACAACAAGGAGTACAGGGACGATGGCAGGTGTTTCGCTGCTTTTGAGGACGAGTATCTGGACACTTCCGGAATGTTCGACATCGACCCTGAATGGGTCATCGATTACGAGTCCGACCCGCCCGCGTGCGTGGAGGCCGAGGGCGAAACCAACATGTACCTCTTCGTCATGGCCGATGACGCGGACGAGACCATCCTCTACTCCGTCATGGTGACCATCGCCTATGACACGGACCCTCCCGACCCGCCGGTTGACATCGCGTCGGCCTACGGTGAGAGCAAGGCCGAGGTGAGCTGGGACGTTGCGGACGAGGACCGGCCCGAGGATTTCGACAAGTTCGCCATCCTGTGCTTCCCCCCGCCTTCCGATGAAACGACGGACGACGCGTCCACCGAGGAGGACGGCAACGGCGGCGGCGGCGCGGAGCCCGACGACGTCGTGGACGACACCGACCTGGTGGAGACGCTCGAGGACATCGAGGCCGACGACGAGCTGATCGAGGACATGCTGGACGACGAGGCGCAGGACATCGTCGAAGACGACCCGGGCGCGGGAGAGGACCCGGCGGCCGACCCTGCGCCCGACCCGACGGCTGATTCGGGCAGCGACACGTCGTCAGGGGACGACTGCCTGGAAGGGGGTTTTGCGCCGGGCGACCCTCTCAATGACAATGATATCTGCAGCGGCCGGCTCGGCCAGACCACCCGGTCCTACTGGGTCGAGGGGCTGTCGAACAACGAGACCTACAAGTTCGGCGTCGTTGCCTACGACACGTTCAAGAACCCGAGCGTGATCAGCGACGTTGTCTGCGCAACGCCCGCGGAAGTGGACGACTTCTGGGAGCATTACAAGAAGAGCGGCGGCGAAACCCCGGCCGAGAAATTCTGCTTCGTTGCCACGGCCGCCTACGGCACGCCCATGCACCCCTTTGTCGGGCATTTGCGGAATTTCAGGGACGAGATCCTCAAGAAGTTTTCGCCCGGACGGGCCTTTGTCCGCTTTTACTATGAACACAGCCCGCCCCTTGCGGCGGCCATCGAAAAGTCGCCCGCGGCAAGGACCGTTGTGTCCGCGGCCCTGCTGCCCGTGGTCGCCCTGGCCTGGGCCGGCGTAGCCTTTGTCCATCACCCCGAGCTGTCCTTCCTTCTCTTCGGCCTGGTCCTTCTTGCCGGCGCAATCCGCTGGAGGAAAAAGTTTTTTGCCTCCCTCCTGTCCGTGATCCTGGCCTGCGCGGCGCTCTACCCGTCGGCGGCCTCGGCAGAGAAATCATCCATCTGGAGAAAACAGGAAGGCTCGCCCCAGCGCTTTGCCGCCGAGCTCAAGTTCGGCCCCTACACGCCGGACATCGACGCCGAGTTCGAGGGCTCAACCCCTTACAAGGACGTCTTCGGGTCCGGCAGCTCGTTTCACGGCCTGTTCGAGTTCGACTGGCAGTTCTTCCGGCCCAAGGGCGTGACCCTGGGTGTCGGCGGCGCCACGGGTGGTTTTATATCCAAGGGCAAGGCGCTCGACCCGGACACGGGCGCGGAGTCGGGCGAGGAAGTCAAGCTCAATGTCTGGCCCCTGCACCTCGACCTGGTCATACGGGTCGACGCGCTCCTCCTCTACACCGTGGTTCCGTTCGTGCCCTATTTCAAGGCCGGCCTGTCCTACTACATCTGGTGGACCTCCGATGAGAGCGGCACGTCCAGCTTCGACGGGGGAAAGGGCTACGGCGGCACGTTCGGGTGGAACATCATGGCCGGGCTCATGTTCTGCCTCGACGTGTTCGAGCAGACGGCCGCCAGGACGTTCGACAACGAGGTCGGCGTCAACAACTCCTACCTCTTCGCCGAGTTCATGCTCGCCCGGATCGACAATTTCGGAAATGGAGAGCGGCTCAACTTCTCGGAGATGACCTGGACCGCGGGCCTTGCCGTGGAATTCTAAAGCCAACGCGGGTTGTCGCCCTCACTGCGTTCGGGCGACCCGCTTCATAGGGTGTTGCGGTTTAAGCCCGCGGCTACCGGGACTGATCCTTCACGCGCTTGCCTCGCCTCACAAAGAAATAGACGATAGCGCCGGGAAAGGACGCGAGAAGAAGAATGATCATCCACCTGGTCCGCTCCCCGCCCTCCTCGGGCTCGTTCCTCATGCAATCGACGAGCATCCAGATCCAGAAGGCCCCGAGGCCGGCCGGCACCGGGACGATCAGGATGAATACACCCAGTATGACGAGCAGCTCGTAAAAACCCACCACGTGTTTCAATCAACGCTTGCAGCTGCACGCCCTTTGGCGTGCCCGGCAGCTGCGCCGCGGTTAGAAGGTTAAAACAATTTTTTCAGAAGCTGCGTCGTGGCATTGCCCTTCATGAGGCCGGCCAGGACAGCCGAGCGCACCTGCTTCGACGCAAGGATTCTCTTTGACGGCTCGAGCCCGAGAATCGATCCCACGAGCCGGCTGGCGGCTTTGCCGTACCAGCGCTCCGGGTTATCGAAGATCAGGTGCTGCAGCTTTCCCGTGTCCACGGCCTGCAGAACAAGCTTGTCGAGCATGTCCTCCGGATAGATCACCTTCTGCTCCCTGCGGTGCATGGCAAGCGCATCGTTGCGGCACGCGGCAACGCAGACAGAGCAGCCCAGGCAGAAGGAGCCGTCGACCTTTGCCGCGTACTTTTTCTTTTTTTCGTGGGTGACGCGGGCCACGAGCGAAAGCGCGTTAACCGGGCAGCTTCTGACGCAGCGGCCGCATCCCTTGCACGTTGCCTCGTCGATCTTCGCGATGAAACAGGAGGTCTGGATCGGGTGCGCGGCGCGCGCGTGGCGCACGGCCACGAGCTGGCCGCAGCAGCAGCCGCAGCAGTGGCAGATATAGGAGGGTCTGTTCTTAACGTTGTCCGCGGTCTGCACGAGCCCCGCCTCCTTGCACCTTGCAAGGATATCCTGCGCCTCGCTCTTCTCGACCAGCCTGGCGATGCCGTGGTTGGCCAGAGCGCGCGCGGGCGTTCCCAGTGTCATGCACACGTCCTGCTCGTTCTCGCAGGCCTTGCCGTTGTGCTCGGCCACGTGCCTGCAGTAGCACAGGCCCACGGCCACGGCCTTGGCCTCGCTGAGGACCCAGGAGGCCTTCTCGTAATCGAGCACCTCGACAAAATCGCGCGGCAGAACCTTTTCCTCGTGCACGAGCGCCCTGCCCATGCGCACGTCGCCGATCATGTCCCGTATGATGCCGACATTCTGGTGCAGATACCTGTCCATCATCACCGCCAGGGACGGCTGGTCGATGTTCTTGCGCCTGCGCATGAAGAGAAACTCGAGAAAACCGGTCAACGTGGGGGCGACAACGTAGAGGCGCCTGCCCTTCCTCTCGAAATCCAGCACAACGCCCAGGTCGCACAGCTCGTCCAGGAGCTTCTGCGCCCGCTTCTCGCTCAGACCGCTTCGCCTGCAGGCTTCCCTGACGGGAAAAAACTTCATGGGAAGCGTGCACACGAACGCGGCCTGCTCGGGCGTGAAGATCGCCTTGAGGAGCTCGAAAATGCCCTGCGTCTCGGGGCAGCCGATCGGGTGCATGTCCAGGCGCTCCCTGAGCCTGCGATAGGGATTTCGTAAAGACAGGTGTCCCATTGAGCTCGCTCTCTATTACTTGTGCTTGAACCCGGCGTTGACCTTGGGTCCGTTCTTGAGGAAGTTTTCCATGCCGATTTTCATGTCCTCGGTCCCGATGCACTCGCCGAACATCCTGGCCTCGTGCCTCAGCCCGTCCTCGAGATTCATCTTCGCGCCTTCCAGGATGGCCTTGCACATGATCTCGTCGATCTTTTTGCTCAGGTGGCCGATGTCCACGCCGGGCAGGCTCTCCGGAACCTCGATGGGGTCCCTGGGGATGGACGGAAGCGCGGCCTTGCCGTCCGCCGCGTCCCGGGCCAGCGCCACGGCAGCTCCCACGACGTCGCCGTCCACTTCCTCGCGGATCAGCCCGATCTCTTTTGCCTGGGCCGACGAGATGGGGTTCCCGTCGCGAAGAATTTTCCAGGCGTTCGCAAGGCCGACCCACCTGGGGAAGCGCTGCGTCCCGCCGTAGCCCGGGATGATGCCCAGCTTGGGCTCGGGCTGGCCGACGAGCATTTTTGTCTTCACCGAGATTCTCGCCGAGCAGGCCATGGAGATCTCGCACCCGCCTCCGAAAGCCAGGCCGCCCAGCGCCGCGATCACGGGCTTGCCCAGGTTCTCGATGAGCAGAAGCACTTCCTGCCCCTTCCAGGAAAAGGCCGCGCCCAGCTCCGGGTCATCGATGGCCGCCAGCTCTTTGATGTCCGCGCCCGAGACAAAGGCGCGCGTACCGAACCCGGTCAGGACCGCTGCCTTGATCGAAGCGTCATCGCGCACGGCCGTGAATTTCGCGCGCAGCTCTTCCATAACGCCGCGGTTCAGGGCGTTGAGCACCGTGGGCCGCCTGATCTTCAGGACCGCGACACCGTCCACGTCTTCCCTGAGCACCACGGGGATCTCCCAGGGGCTGCCGCTCCCGGCCTGCTTGCGCAGCGCCCCGGGGACGGGAAAGTCCGGGTGCTTTTTCGCATACGCCTCGACGAGCTCGAGCGCATTGCCCACGCCGATCCTGTTCATGAAGGCAAAGGGCGGCGCCACGACGAGCGCCGTGGTCACGGCAAGCTCGAGGTCGCTGACATTGGAAATGCCGCTGCCCAGGATTTCAGTGACGAGGCCGAAATACGCCCCCATCATTTCATTGCCGATAGCCTCCTGCTTTTCCGGAGGCAGCTCGACCTTCTCGCCCCTGCCCGCGACCTCCCAGGGCTTTCCGCTTTCCATGGCATCATGCATGAGCTTCGGGGTTTTAAACCCTGCATTGACCTTCTCGTTCATCTGGTCGAGCCCGTGGGACGTGATCGGGTTGCCCCCGGTCAGGTTCATGGCCGTGAACGGGCCGACGCCCATCTTGAGCGCCTTGGCCGCGGCCGTGTCAACCTCCTTCACGCTGCCCATCCCGGCCTCGACGCACAGGGCGGCGGCCTGGAACAGTCCTTCGAAAACAGGGTCAACGGCATATCCGTACCTGCTGCCGACCTTGATCGGGACCTTGCCCGTCTGCTCGTAGAATTTCATCATGAAATCCGTCGCCGCGCCGTCCGTGTCCTTGCCCGGAACGACCTCGACGATGATGTTGCGCTCGGCCGGGAAGAAGTAGTGGTTCACCAGCGTGCGGCCCTTGTTTTTCATCTTTTCAAAAATAACTTCAGGCTCCATGTGGGAGGAGTTCGATGCCATGATGGTATCGTCGCCGCAGACCTCCTCGAGCTGTGCGAAGATCCTGTGCTTGATTTCCACGTTTTCCGTGGCGGCTTCGACGATAAGGGTCGCGTCCTTCAGCCGGCCGTAGTCGAGCGTCCATGTAATGCTTCCGAGGATGCTCTCCGCCACGGGCGGCTTGATCTTGCCCTTGTCCACGCCCTTCTTTATCTTTCCCTCGATCCTCTTCTTTCCCTGGTCCAGGGCATCCTGCACAACGTCCACCACAACGACGGGAACACCCGCCCTGAGGCCCTGAGCGAAAAACAGCGCAATGTCGGGCCCGATGTTGCCGGAACCCACGATACCGATTTTCTCGATTTTCTTTCCAAACATTTCCAGTGCCATGGCTTAACTCCTTTTCTCCCGATTAAACATACTGATAATGGCATTTTTGTAAAGAGGACAAGGAGAATAGTCGCTGGAAGAAATCCTATAAATACCTTGTGGTGCTGCGGCCCTTGGCCCGCCCGGGTTATACTTCGATTTCATGGCACGCCCAGGGCGTGCAGCACCATCACCTCGCGCAGGAGGCTTTTATCGCCGGCGCCGGGCATTGCGAATCTTTCAAAAACGAAACGGGCAGTCCGGGGAGGATGTGCAAAAACGGAATTTATGCTGCATCGCCCTGCAGGCACCGGGCGGCGGGCGAACCATAACCCCCTGGAAACAAAGTGGAATCAAGGGCCCGTTTCATTTTTGAAAAAATTTGACAGATGGTTTTGTTTTTGATAATAATATTGTCATTGGCCCGGATGAGTAGGTCCCCCCCCAACCTCACTCACCGGGCCAATTTTTTGTCCGGGCGCTTGCTTAAAATAGTCGTCAAGAAGCTCGACAACCTTGTCGATCGGCTTTTTGTCGACAACAATTCCATAGTGATCGCTTTCCGGAAAAACAGTTGCGGAATCGGCTTCATCCAGCGCCTCCTGCCTCTTGGCGCTTTTTATGCTGACTGATCCGTCGTCCTCGCCCGGGACCCTCCACGTGCCCCCCTTCGTGCCGTAGAGCATGTGAAAGCCCGTCTCGTCGGGCAGGGGCCGGTCGAAGAAGCGATTCATGAACTCGCCGCCCGGGGTCATGTCCTTCCACGAGGGCGGGCTCGCGGGCAGCCATGTCCACCTTGCGCCCCGCTCGCTCCCTCCCCAGGGCGTGGACAGCGAGACAAACAGGCCCACCTCGGGCTCGTCCTTTTTGCCGAACCGGTCACCCAGGTACCTGCGGGCGATGAGCCCGCCCATGCTGTAGGCCACGATGGCCATGCGCTCGA
This sequence comes from Pseudomonadota bacterium, assembly GCA_043813155.1. Classification (GTDB taxonomy): domain Bacteria; phylum Myxococcota_A; class Polyangia; order DRWM01; family DRWM01; genus JBDRLK01. Next base: position 17,059 of record JBDRLK010000276.1, read on the forward strand.
TCTTCTGCTTCTTTGCCATCAGCCGCATGGCGGCCCTCATGGACTTTGCCGTCTCGGAAATCTTCTGGCCCGTGGGATAATAGCCGTACACGGCCTCGAATTTTCCGGCATCCAGCGCCGCGGCAACGCCGGCCAGGCTTCTCGGGCTGTCGCCATACCCGTGCAGCAGGAGCACGGCAAGCCTGTCCCGGCGATGTTCCACGGTCGGGAACAGACCGAAGCCGATGATCTTATGAAAACGGCAGTGCTTCCAGACGCCGGCCTGCGCCACCTTGAAGCCGAAGAGGGGCTCGTCGAGCGTCACCGCGCCGGCCCCGACCCCTGCATGCCATGAGGCAATCTTCTTTTCGCTCGCCGACAGGCAGCCGGCAAGCGCAACCGCCAGGAGCAATCCGAGGATGCGCCGGGTACGGCAGCTTTTCACCGCGTCACCCACGCGGCAATGGTGTCGGCAACACAAAAATAGATACCGGTTATTTCCCGCCCCCACAGGAAATACTCGAAAGCGCCGAGCGCCAGCAGCGGGCCGAACGGAACCTCGGTCTTGAGCAGCGTCCTTTCCTCCGCCCCCCCGGTCTCGCGCGGGCCGCCGGGACCGGCGGCTTTCTTCTTTTTCATGACGAGAAGGGGCGTGTTGATGATGAGCCCCTGGAGCGCTCCCGCGATCAGGGAAAAAAGCGCCCCCTTCCAGCCCGTCATGGCGGCGATCATGGCAAGCAGCTTGGCGTCGCCCATGCCCATGCCCTCTCTTCCCGAGACAACCTTGTAGAGAGCATTGAACGCGAGCCAGACCAGCAGGTAAGCGCCCACGACCGATATGGCGGTGAAAAGAAGCGTTTCCCTCGATGTTATGGCATTATAAGTCAGGAACAGCACGATGCCGGGCAGGGTCACGATGTCGGGTATGAGAAAGCTGTCCAGGTCAACGAGGGAAACGACAAAGAGCGCCCAGAAAAAGGTGAAGGCAATGAAGAACTCGGTCAGCAGCGCCACGAGCGTCACCTGGCTTTCATGGCCCAGGTGAAACGCGACCAGCGCCAGCAGGACGGATGAAAGCTCGATGCCGGGATAGATCAAAGATATTTTTGTCCTGCAGCGGCGGCACTTTCCGCCGAGCATCAGGTAGCTGAGCAGGGGGATGTTGTCATACCACCGGACCGGCTCCATGCACCCCGTGCAGTGGGAGCCCGGCCTCACGATCGACTCGTCCCTGGGAAACCTCCAGACGATGACCGTGGCGAAGCTTCCCCATATGGCGCCCCAGGCCACGGCAAAACAGATGAGGATCCAGGCGGGAAACAGGTCTATCGGCAGCGGCTCACCCAACGCGGGCCGCCTCCCTCAGGTCGCGGATGGCCCCGGCCACGCTCTTTTTGCCGAAAACAGCGCTTCCCGCGACGAGATGCGTGGCTCCCGCGCGCACAACCTCGGGAGCGGTCACGGTGCAGATGCCCCCGTCCACTTCGATTTCAACGTCGAGCCTGCGCTCATCAATCATCCTGCGCAGCCTCCTGATCTTGGGCAGCATGCTGCGGATAAACTTCTGACCCCCGAACCCGGGGTTGACGGTCATGACAAGAACCCTGTCCAGGTCTCCGAGCACGTCTTCGAGCGTGGAGACCGGCGTGGAGGGATTCAGCGAAACGGCGGGGCGAACGCCCAGGCCGCGCAGCGCCGCCAGCACGCCGTGAAGATGCAGGCAGGCCTCCTGGTGAACGTAAATCAGGTCCGCGCCCGCCGCGGCAAAGTCTTCGACATACCTCTCGGGCTCGACGATCATCAGGTGCACGTCCAGGGCAAGCTTTGTCACGGCCCGTAGATGCCTCACAACGACGGGACCGATGCTCAGGTTCGGCACGAACCGCCCGTCCATCACGTCGACGTGAATGGAATCGGCGCCCCCCCTCCGGGCCCTTTCCACGTCACGCCCGAGAGCCGCGAAATCAGCCGACAGGATCGACGGCGCTATTTTTATCCCCTGCTTCGCTTTCTTCTTCTTGCCTTTCATGGTCGTCCTCCCGTTAGCGCGTTCCCGGCGTCAATCGAAACCGCTGCCGGCCGGCGGCTGACGGCTGATGGCTTCCTTATAGCAAATTCGACACGGCAATTCCATTGCTATGTTCTTTTTTGTGTTGCATTTTCAACCGCGTCTTACTATGACAGTTCCATCAAAGGATGAAGGTACTGATCGCATACAGCAGGAAAAAAATTCTCTATGACAGGGACGGGAATCCCAACTTCAAAGATATCCTGAGCACGGTCTTCGAGGTTGAGGCTGCCCTGTGCAGCATGGGGCACGAGGTAACAAGGGGGGGCCTCAACAAGAACCCGACGCGATTTCTCAGTGAATTTTTCACCTTCAGGCCGGATGTCATCTTCAACCTCTGCGAGGACGTGAACGGCGACACGAGAAAGGAAACATCAGCAGCCGCCCTGTACGAGCTTCTCGGCGTCCCGTTCACGGGTAACGGCGTCCTGCCCCTCGCCGTCTGCCTCGACAAGGCCATGACCAAGCGCGTGCTGCAGACCGCGAATATCCCCACCCCACCCTTTGCCGTGCTCACCCCCCGAAACGCCCCAAGGCTTTCCTTTCCCCTGCCTGCCATGGTCAAGCCGCAGCGCGAAGACGGGTCCCTTGGCATAACGGCAAGGTCCGTGGTCGGGACCCGGGCAAGCCTCGCGCGCCGCGTTCGATACGTGGAAAAAAACTTCAAGCAGCCGGCCCTTGTCGAGCAGTACATTCCGGGCAGGGAATTCCAGGTCGCCCTCCTCGGCCACAGGAAGCCGCGCATCCTGGCCGTGGCCGAGCTGAGCTACAAGGGGATGCCCGGGGGCCTTCCGAGGATCTGCACCTACGCGGCCAAGTGGAATGAACAATCCACTTACTTCAAGCACACGGTCCCGGTTGTTCCCGCAAGGGTCGGCCGGAAGCTGGAAAGCGAGCTTTGCAGCATCGCTGCCAGGGTATTCGACGTGTTCGACCTGCGCGGCTATGCCAGGGTCGACTTCCGCGTGCGCGACGATGTGCCCTACGTGATCGACGTCAACCCCAATCCCGACATCTCGTCCGACGCGGGTTTCGCCCGGGCGGCCAGGCATGCCGGCCTCGACTACGCCCAACTCGTGGACGGGCTCGTCAGGCTGGCCCTGAAACAGAAGAAAAACAAGCGCGTCCGCCGGGTTTGAGTGCCAGATGTTTTACCACCCTGACAAATAAATTGACCTTTTTGCTCTTTTATCGTCAGCACGGCATCCAAGCTGAATGGCCGGTTCCCGGGAAACGGTCACGACGAGAAGTTTTGTTTTTTATTTTTATTTCATGCCTCACCCGGCTCTTTTCCAACGATGGCACAAAAGTTGTAAATGGAGTTTAACTTGAGCTGGATGGAGGAAAGCACCGGGACCCTTCCCCGGCGCCGGGAGGGTGGGCAATGTGCCCCGAGAGGAAAACGAAAAGCCTGACCGGAAACCCGGTCCGTCGCGAGGCGCGCGAGGCGCCCGGCGGGATCAGGTTTTCGGGCGGACTCAAAACGAGGAGATGAAATGAACAATGGGGAGCCGGCGGGCTCGCAAGTTGCATCGTTCGATCTTTCTTCCTTCGAGAAATTCGAAAGGCTGTCTCCGAAGTCCCTTCCCGACGCAGGCGACTGGTACGACTGGAAATGGCAGATGAAAAACCGCCTGGCCTCTCCCGAGGCGCTGGCGAGGATCTTGCCCCTGCGCGGGAAAAAGGGCAAGCTCTGGCTGGAAGGTATGAAACGGGCTTCACGGCTCTTCCGCATGGCGATCACGCCGTACTATCTGAGCCTCATCAATCCCGACGATCCCGACGACCCCATCGCCAGGCAGGCCATCCCCTCCGCCCTGGAGACGGTGACCAGGCCCTGGGAGGGCGACGATCCTCTCGACGAGGAGGCGGACGCCAGCGTCACCGGGCTGACGCACCGATACCCCGACAGGGTGCTGATGGTGACGACCAACCTGTGCGCCATGTACTGCAGGCACTGCACGCGAAAGCGCAAGTGGCGCAGCCCCGAGGGCCACGCCTCGGCCCAGAGGGTCGAGAATATGCTCGGCTACGTCCGCAGGCACCCTGAGATCAGGGACGTTATCGTGTCCGGCGGCGACCCGCTCATCCTGCCTCTTGCAAGGCTCAAGGACATTCTGGTTGCGCTCAGGAAAATACCCCACGTGGAGATCATCCGCATTGGAACGCGCGTCCCCGTGGTCCTGCCCATGCGGATCGACGACGAGCTCCTGGAGGTCCTCGACTGCGCCGCGCCCGTGTGGCTCAACACGCAGTTCAACCATCCCGACGAGATCACGCCCGAAAGCGCCGCTGCGTGCGAGAAGATCGCCAGGGCCGGCGTACCCATAGGAAACCAGACCGTGCTCCTGCGCGGCGTCAACGACTGCCCCACGATCATGGGACGGCTCTGCCGGGCGCTTCTGAAAATAAGGGTCAGGCCCTACCATCTGTTCCAGTGCGACCCCGTCAGCGGGATCGGCCACTTCCGGACCAACGTGGGAGAGGGGATCCGCATCATCGAAGCGCTGCGCGGTCACACCTCGGGCCTGGCGGTCCCCAACTTCGTCATCGATGCGCCCGGCGGAGCCGGAAAAATCCCCGTCGGTCCCAATTACATGCTGTCGGACTGCGGGTCCCAGGTCGTGCTGCGCAACTTCGAAGGCATCGTTCTGAAATACGACAACCCTCCCCCCGTGGATCACACCGGCTGCCCGCTGTGCGCCGGTTCGGGCCGATCGGGCGTGGCTTCGCTCCTGAGCGGGAAAAAGGAAAGCCTGGTCCCCGAAGGAACACACCGCCTGAAAAGAAGACGAAATGCGGATAGGCATAGCATTTGACCTCAAGGAAGACTTCGATGTTCCGCCGCAGCGAGACGATCTTCTCGAGGAATACGACAGCATAGAAACCGTCCATGCCATCGCGCGGGAGCTCGAGCGCCTCGGGCACGGCGTCGAGCTTCTCCACGGGGGAAGGAGGTTCCTGCGCAACGTCACGGACCGGCCCGTGGACCTTGTCTTCAACATCGCCGAGGGCAGGGGAGGGCGGTCCCGCGAGGCGCAGATCCCGGCCCTCTGCGAGCTGCTCGAAATCCCCTGTACCCACTCCGATGCCCTGGCCCTGGCCCTGAGCCTGGACAAGGGCCTCTCCGTGCAGGTCGCGAAAGCCGGCGGCGTGCCCACGCCCCTGCAGCACATCGTCAAGGCGCCGGGGGAGGAGATGGCCGCCGGGTTTCCCCTGCCCGTCGTGCTCAAGCCGTTGCACGAAGGCTCCAGCATGGGCGTCCGAAACGACGGCCTGATCACCGACTGCGAGGTGCTCCCCCTGCGCGTCCGGGAGCTGCTTGAACGCTACCGCCAGCCGGTCATTGTTGAAGAGTTTCTCCCGGGAAGGGAGCTCACCGTCGGCATCGTGGGAAACAGCCCGCCCCGGATCATGGGAATCATGGAAATCGCGCCCAGGGACAGGCCGATCGGTGAGTTTCTTTACTCCATTGAAACAAAAAGAAACTACCTCGAGCTCGTTGACTATCACTGCCCGCCGACCGGCCTGTCCGAGCGGACACTGGTCGAGACGGGCCGCCTTGCGCTCAAAGTCTATGACATCTTCGGGTGTCAGGACGTGGCCAGGGTGGATTTCAGGCTCGATGCGCAGGGCGGCCCGCGGTTCCTGGAAATCAACCCCCTGCCCGGCCTTTCGCCGACTTACAGCGACCTGTGCATCATGGCCTCTCTCATCAACCTGCCCTACGCCACCCTTATTGAAAATATCGTTAACGCCGCAATCGAAAGGCATTGGGGTGAAAATCCGGAAAGCGAAAAGAAACGACAGGCTCCCGCTGCTTCGGCTCGTTCGAATCACGGACGTCTTCAATAAAGAGGAGAGGGCGGTCGCAAAAGAGCTCGTCGACCTGGCGCTTGAAAAGAGCGTGGCGAACAGCGATTACAAGCTGCTCGTCGCCGTGGACCCGGGAGGCGGCCTCACCGGGTACATCTGCTTCGGCCCCACTCCCATGACATCGGGAACCTGGGATATTTACTGGGTTATCGTCAGGCCGGACCGCAGACAGAAAGGCGCGGCCAAGGCCCTTCTGCTGGCGGCAGAAGAGGCCGTCAGGTCAAAAAAGGGCAGGAGAGTCATTGTCGATACATCATCACAGGCATCCTACGGACCGGCCCGCATGCTGTATGAAGGCCGCGGGTACAGGGCCGTCGGAACGGTTCCCGACTATTATCGAAAAGGGTGGCACAGGATAACCTATTATAAAAAACTCTGACGCGTCCTCGCTTTCTTTTAACGCCTTTTAACGACAACAAGATTTTTAAGGGAAGGGCCTTTCCCCTTTTTGCTTGTTTGCTTGAATTTTCATTGCTTTGCTGGTACTAATATATACTTTTGACCTTGAATTCGAGTTTTGGTATAGACTTTAGAGGAATGAAAGAGGGAAGAGATGAAAGTAAAAATCATTTTAACAAACTTGATCGTCGTGCTCCTCATGGGCTTTGCCACGCACGTCTACTTGAAATCGAGTTTGAAATCCGAATTATACCGCGCTTCCGAAGAAGCCCTTAAACGGGATAGACCGCTGTTCAGGGACCTGCTGATGCTCCGCGGGTTCGAGCTCATGGCGGAAGTGCAGAGAAAAGCCTCGTCCAAGGCTGCGCAGGCCGTCTTCGATCCCCTGCCTCCGGACGAATCGGAGGCCGAGAAAGAGCTTCGCAAGAGATCCTTTCTCATGGTGGACAAGTACGCCGCGGAAGAGCTGAAAGTTGATCCCACGTTCGAAAGAAAGCCGGCGCTCGTGGCCATCACGAATCCCAAGGGCATCGTGATCGCAAGGGACACGGACGCCAATGCCCACGCCGGCGAGATGTGGGGAAATAAATACAACCTCGTGAAGTTCGCCCTCAATAACCGCTCCAAGTGGGACATCATTGAATACAAGGGCATGTTCCTGCAGGCCGCGTCGGCCCCGATCGTGAGGGACGAGGGCATCGTCGGGTGCGTCATCGTGGGGTTCGAGATCGACAACGGCTACATGGCCCGCGAACGGACGTCCATGGGAAGCGATCTCGGTTTTATCGTCAAGGAAAAGGATGCCAAGCAGCCCAAGGTCTATGCCTCGTCCTTCAAGGATGACATGCAGCGCAAGAGCCTCTCCGGTGCGCTGGTGCAGGAAAAGGAAAGGGTCGGAGACGCGCTCAACGAGAACCGGGAATCGGATTTGTTCCCGCTCGAGGTTCAGTCACAAAAATTCATTTCCGCCATATCGCCCATTCCGGGCAATTACCAGGTGGGCAAGATCGGGTTTGCCGTGCTGCGATCCCTTGACACGGCGTTTTCGCCGCTGGGCCACCTGTGGTTCATCGTCATCTTCACGGGCGTGGGCGCGCTGCTCGTGATCCTTATCGGCGTGCTGCTCGGCGCCCACTTCATCAAGCCCGTTGAAGCCATGGAAACGGAAATCAGGCGCGTTCTCGAAGGTGATTACAATCACAGGTTTGAGATCAAGAGCGCCGAGGTCGGCGGGCTGAGTTACCTGATCAACCAGATGCTCGACGTGTTGACAGGCGAGGAAGAGGAGGAGGAGGAAGAGGAAAGCGATATTGTTCCGGCTCCAAGGGAAAGGGCCACAACAGAGGAAGATTTCATGCGCGAGGGCGAGGCCGGCTCCGGCTCGGACCAGGATCTGCTGGCGGAAGCCGAGGACCGGTACTTCAAGAGAACCTTCAAGGAGTTCTGTGACTTGAAGACGAAGATCGGCGAAGACCCGGCCTCCATCCCCTTCGACCAGTTCGTGCAGAAGCTCAAGGAGACCGAGTCGAACATTCTCTCGACGCAGCAGGGAAGCGCCGTACGCTTCAGGGTTCAGCTGCAGGCAAACAAGATCAGCTACAAACCCATCATCATTCCTTGAAGCTGCCTCCCATGGGACTGTTTGATTTTCTCAAGGGCAAGGACAAGGGTAAGGGCAAATCCGCCGTATCCTGGGCCCTTCAAAGAAAGATCAAGAAGGCCCTGAACAAATACGTCCAGGCACAGGAAAGACAGGGGGCCCTCAGTGCGCTGGTGGAGGACAACTCGGACGAGGCGATAAAAGCGCTGCTGCGCCGGCTCACCTTCCTCGTCGAACCGCTCACGACGGATGAAACTGAAAAGGAATACGTGGCGGACTCGCTGATCGAGAAGGGGCCCCGAATCATCCCCTTGCTGCTCGAATCCATAAAGTCTTCCAGTTCGATCATGTGGCAGCTCAACATCTACAAGGAGCTTGTCAGCGAGGAAGAGCTGCTTCAAAGCCTGCTTGCGATCATGGACGCCTTCGACACGGAGTACGAAAAGGACCCCCAGCGCAAGATCCAGATCATCGAGACCCTTGGCGAATGGAAGAGCACGCGCGTTGCCGGCGCCCTCAAGCGCTTCCTCGACGACGTTGATGAAACGGTTCGCTACCAGACCGTTACGTCCCTTCTGCTGCAGGAGCCCGAAATCGCGCGCGACTGGCTGCTCGAACGAGCGCTGTCGGATGAATCCAACAGAATTCGGGACCTCGTCATCGACGGATTCGTCGAGAAAGAAGTCCCCATCAAGGGGTTCCATGCAAGAAAACAGTTCGAGGAAATGCTTCCCGCCGACCTGCACGTGGACGGCAAGGGGTTGATCAAAAAGAAAGGCCCGCGCGCGCGCTGAAGCGCGCTCGCGCGCGCGGCTCCACCACGCCACCTCCTCCACCTTGTTGGTTCCACCACCCCGACCGCCACCACCCTTGGCTACGGGTTCCTCCGCCTCCACAACAACCTCCCTTGGCTTACCTCCTCCGCCTCCGGGAGGATGTGGTGGCGGAAGAGCCAACCGGAGGGGGACGTGCCTGTGGTGGGGCCACACGCCATGGGGGGTTGAGGCGTGGAGGAGGAACTCATGTGTGGTGGAGGATGGAGGAGGTGGGGCTACTCCGTTACGCGCGGCTTGAAGGTTCCTTCGGTCTTGCCGAAGGTGAAGTAGAAGGTCAGGCCGAAGTTGATCACGCTCACCCACGTGAACACCCGGTCCTTGTCATTGATGTACCCGTCGGGGAATTTCGCGCTGCGATTGTAGTAGCCCGGATCCGCTTCATTCTGGTTCGCGTCGTGCCCGTATTCATCCGTTCCCGACTGATTCATCTTGAGGGGAATACCCTGGTATTCGATGTTGAACGCGAGCCAGTCATTGATGAAAAGGTCGAGGCCGGCGCCCACGGTGGGCAGGGCCATGGCGACCCGCGATTTCATCCTCACGCAGTTGTCATAGTTGTCCGCCATCCCGTCCTCGGGATGGAGGTCCACGCAGTTATAGTCATCATGCCCCTCGGGAAGAGGATTGGAGAGGTCCCCGTTGGCATAGGCCCATGAGCGGTCCTTGATCCAGGCGACACCCCCCC
>JBDRLK010000277.1:0-10561 GCA_043813155.1 Pseudomonadota bacterium
GCTGAGGGAGGTGCTAACGGACCCGCTGATGGAGGGGCGGCATGAAATTCTCAGGGAGATGGCGAGAAAAGACCCGGCAGGAAAGTGGCAGAAGCTGCGGGACTGGTGGAAGCCGGTCCTGCCTTCGGCCGACCAGCCGATCGGGCCCGTGTCCGTGGCCAGGCAGCTTGCCGGCCAGATAATGGAGCACGCCCTCGCCATACTGTGCGAGGGAGCGGCCGGTTGACGAACGAACACCAAAGCGATGAGGAGGCATCATGGCCATTGCACTGCTTCACGACTGGCCCGACGCGCCCAGTGAGCCGGGTCTGTTTACCCTCGTTGAAGGGACTTCTCTGCCTGCAAGGTGGCGGCTTAGCCCGACGGCCTGCGATCCCAAGGGCTTTCCGTCGCCCATGGCGCGCGCCGAAGCCATGAGGCACGTGCTCAGGGGGATAGGCAAGGAGCCCGGGGCCGGCCACGAGATGGCGGTGCAGTTCAGGCTGCTGGTGTTCGGCGCCGTCCTGGGCTTCGTGGAGCTGCGGCCGCTCGACCTGCGCTCGGCCGAGACCGACAACCTCGGAAGGGCTATCCTCAGGTCCGAGCCCGACGCCCGCTACATCAACCTTCTCGTGCTTCGCGCCGATTCCGGCGAGATATGCTACGGCGCAAGCCATCCCGACTGCCTTTTCTGGCCCCATGCGCGCAGGGGCCGGGAGGACTGGGACAGGCTCGCGAGGCTGGTGGGCCCGAGGGAGCAGGAAGCGAGAAAGGTAGTCGCCGAAATGTGCGGCATGCTGGCCGCGGCCGAGGCATGGGACACGGAGCGCGTTGACTGGCAGATGGGGCTCCAGTGGCTCGCCGGCGCTGGCGCCGGGCCGTCCGAGCCCGTGGAGACCAGGACGAACACCCGGTTCGCGGGCCCCGTGATCATGAGGATGAAGAGCCCCGACCCTGCAAAAAAAGTGGCGCTGCGGGCCATGTACATTCCGGTCATCGACAGCGGGTTCGCGCAGCGGTTCATCGATTGCCTGTCCATGTCGCCGCCGAGACAGACCACGGGCGGGATCGAGATATGCGACGGGGCAGGCACGCTGCTCGGCCGCGTCGCCGTTCCGGAGACCGGGGCCGACGTGGACCCCGTGGCCCTCGGAGCAGGGAAGACCGAGCTCGTGCAGGCCCGGACCGTGCAGCCGCCCGTGACGAGGCGCATGTGGGTCGATGGCAAGGACGGGCTCCTCGGTTTTCTGCGCCCCATCGAGAACGCCATGGCAGTCTCCTCCTTCGGCGGCTCGATCGAAAGGGGCGTTGCGAAGAAATGCCCCGTGTTCTTTCCCGATCCCGTCAGGATCCTCGTGGACCGTGGCCTGTGGCGGGCCGAGGGCGAGGCCGAGGCGGCAACCTACAGTTTCATGTGCAAGGAGGCGGCGTTCAGCGCCGGGGGCCCGGGCGCGCTTCCAGACCCCGATACCCTGGCCGCGGCCGGGGGCATCCTCGTCAGGTACAAGGGCGAGGCAGGCATGTCCCTGGCCGCGTACGCGGATCGAGTCGGCGAAAAGTGGGTCGGCGACCTCAGGACTTTGGGATTCATCCTGTTCAGGATTTTCAGCCGTGACATGGAAGCGGCGCCGGACCGCGACGCCGGATGCATCAGGGACGCGGCTACGGGTGAGCCTGTTCTCATCTCGACACAGGAGCGGCCTCTGGACCCCGCGGCCGACGCGTACGCCCGGGTCGATGATTCAGACTCGGCCAGGGAAGAGGCAAGAGCAACCGCGGGCCGTGCGGCCGAGGCCGTGCGCAGCAGGCTGGCCACGCTCCAGCAGTTCGTGAAAACCTACTCTGCGGGCGAGCAGTCCTGCGACATCGAGCGGCTGCTTGCCGCGGCCGCCCAGTCGCTGGCCGCGTGGGCGCTCGGAGGTAAAAAAGTCCTGCCCGCGGGCAGGAAGGGAGAGACCTTGGTCAGGTTCAGGACGGCAGGCGGCGAGGAAGTCGTGCTGGCTGTGTCATCTTTCCCCAGACTGGCCCAGTCGGGCGGGAAGGAGGCGTAATTATGGCCGTGACGATCGCATGCAACCAATGCGGGTTCGATTTTACAAGGCTCCCGGTCGAGCTGAAAGGAGCCAGGACAACGGCGGCCTGCCCGCTGTGCCATGGCCAGGTCGTGATCGATTTAGGCGCCTTGCGGATTTTCCAAAGGGAGGCGCGAGGTGAAAAGCAGTTTGTCATGTGGAGGTCCAGGGAAGCGCCGGAGCCGGTCAAGTCGGCCGGCGGCTGGATGGTAAAGATCGGCCGGCTGCGCATGGTTTTCGAGTCGCTCGAGGTCCTCGAACCGAGGGAGATATGCCATAAAACCGTGCCCGCCTTCCTCCAGGAAACCGGGGATGCGGCCCTGCCCCTCCTGCCTGTCCGCGAGGAGTTTTTCGACTGCATCGATGCGGACGCGGTCGACGGCATGGTCGCAGCCGGGAAGGAAGTGTCGGGGATGCGCGGAGGCAGGTACTTCTGCAACCTGCCGCTCAAGGGTCTTGCCACGGGCGGTGTCGAGAGCATCCAGGGAATTCCGCTCTTCCTGCCCGGGACCGGGGTCGGCGCCGGGGCCGCGGAGAGCGCGGCGCTGCGGGGGATCAACATCAGGATATGGCCAAACGTGGAGGTCAAGGAGTGGAGCCGCTACCTCGTGGGCCTGAGCGCGAGCGATCCCGAGGGCCGCGAGGCGCTCCAGGGGAGCCGGAGGCTGCGCGCTTCCTGCCTTGTAAAAGGGGAAGAGAAGTGGAATCCCCTGGACAGGGAGATGCGCGGCGGCGACGCGTTCGCGTGCAGCGTCGAGGGCCGTCCGGCATGGGTGCACGTGGAGGTCGCGGCGGCCGGCGCGGAATCAGCGGCCGCTGCCGGAGGGATCTTCAGGGTGCCACCCGCGCAGAAGAGCTGCAAGGGCCGGCACCCGCTCGATCTTGCCATCGACTTTGGAACGTCGAACACGTGCATGGCATTTCTCGATGATGACAGGAAAGAGTGTCTGATCCCTTGTCTCGACGAAAAGGAGACGAGCCTTTATATCATCCGGGGAGGCCCCGAGCCCGAGGCCCACGCAGGGCCGGATCTCTGGCCGCCGGTAAAATGGTTCGGCGCAGCGGAGGACCTCCTGCCTTCCGAGATCCTTCTAGCGAAACCAAGGTCCGAGATGACGGCTGATGCCGACAGCATCGGATCATGGACGTTCGGGATCGATTACGGCCTCCCCGGCTCCGGGATCAGCCCGGGATATGCCGAGGAGGAGCATCTTCTCACGGAGTTCAAGTGGAAGTACATGGTCGAGGACGGTCCGCAGCAGGCGTTTGCCTCCAGTCTTGTCGGCGTTCAGGCCCGCTACCTTGAGGCTTCCCTGGCCTGCGCGCTGGCGAGGATCATTGCATCGGGCAAGGCGCTGCCCGGCAGCGTCAACGTCACCTGGTCCTATCCCATCTGTTTCCAGAAAGCAGACTTCGAAGAGGGTCTCAATGCATCGTTTCCCGAAGCCGCAGAGAGGCTCCGTGTGATCACGGGCTGCGCATGGACTGCCAACAAGGGTCCCAATGAATCGCGCGCCTCCGCCCTTCTCGGCGGCACGTCCACGGCCGACCTTGCCGTGTACCTGGACATGGGAGGGGGCAGCTCCGACATCGCGATCGAGAACCCGCGCTACGATGATACGCATCCCGCACAATCCATATTTCGAACCAGCATCCGGTACGCGGGAGCGCACATGCTCGCGGGATATGCCGGTGACGGCACACCGGGATCCTCGTGCCTCGCGGCAGAATCAGGCATCGGCAGGCTGCGGCGCCAGGTCCGCGAATCGAAGAGCATTCGCGACGTGACACGGAACTTCGATTTTTTCAACAGCCGGTTCCAGGAAGTACTCAGGAACAGAACAAGGCATTTCTACTACTACATGCTGGAGTACGTGGCCCGGATGGTGGCCGCGGCAGTGATCGAGCGCATGGCGTTTCGCAGCGGCAGAATGGAGAAGAGGCTGAACGTGGCCCTGTACTTCCTGGGCAACGGGTGGGGGTTCGGAAGCGAGCTGGACGAGGACATGACGGGTCTCTTCAGGACCGTGCTGTCGAGACGGGTCAGGAAAATCCTGGAGGACGAGGCATCGGCCGGAGCTTTCACGGCCGAGGGGACAAAACCGAATGAAGTCGAGTTTTCCTTTGAAGTGATGAAGATGAGCGGGGTCAAACATACGAAAGCAACCGTTGCCATGGGCCTGCTTCGTTCCACTAGCCCCGGGAGCGGGCAGATGGAAGAAGATACCAGGGGCCGCATCGGGATCGTGGGCTACACCACGGTCGTGAAGCACGAAGACAGGACGCGCGAGATCCCCTGGTTCAGGCTCACGGGAAAGGACATCCCTCCGGCGGAAGCCGAAGTGGACAGCCGCGCCATGCTGGACTGGGAAGATAACGCACGTCCCGGCTTTGACACGGGAATCGCCACGCCCGCGCAGATGGACAGGGGATTCAACCATACCCGGCCGCCACTGCTTCGAGAGTGCAGGCAGAAGCTGGATGATTACCGCTGGCTGCAGGCCAGCCCGTTCGAGGTCATGCTCGAGGAGCTTTTCCGCAGAAAGATCGGGAGCATCGGCGGCGGATCTTATGGAGGACGATAATGACCCACACGAGACTCGAGTGTCCGAGATGCCGTGAGAATGTCGTCAAGGGAAGCCTGTACTGCTGGAACTGGGAATGCCAGGGACCGCGGATCGGCGGCTTCAGCGTGACCGAAGGCCAGCTCACGTGGTCCCTTGCCGGCCGGGACGATCCGGTTGCGGCTTTCTGCGTGCTCGCGGACGGGGACCAGGTTCTTTTGAAGAATGCAGAAGTGAGGGAGGAGTCCTTCCCTGTCATGCTCGAGATCGAGGCGGCAGGGGGCGAGAAGCTGGCCGTCAAGGCGGCCGATATACTGGAAAGCGCGGCAGAAGGCATCGAGGTGGTCCATGCGAAAAGGTAGTAGCAGCATGTTGGAAGCGGGGATGGCGGCGCTTCTTGTCGTGGTTGTAGCAGGGGCCGGGTGCCGCGGGGGGAGCGAAGGACAGGATGATGTGGAAAAGCCCCGGATGGATGCGGGCAAGGCCGGGGATGAGAAGCCGGTGGAAAAAGCCGGCCCCGCGGCCGCGCCCGGGCCGTCTAAACCCTCCTTCGGCGGGCGCATCGTGGTCGACACCTCCATGAGCATGGAGGGGTTCACGAAAGCCCGGTCGGTCGCGGTGGTGAACGTGCACCAGGCCCTGGCCGACGCACTGGCCGAGGCCGGCCTCGCGGGAACCAGGCATTGCCTCATCGGCGCGAAGCTGGAATGCGACGGCGCGCCGGAAGAAGCCTCGGCCTACGGGAAGAAAGGGCTTTACCGCGACAAGGTCTCCCGGCTCGACCTCGCGCTTCGTCGGCAGCCGCTGCCTGCCAGGATCGACCCGGACAATCCCCCGCCGCCCGACCTTCTCGACGAAGCGCGCCTCACCGTGATCGTCACGGACGGCATGCAGGCGGCGCCTCCCGGAGCGCCGGCGGGCGGCGGGGCGGGGGAGGGAAGCGGATGCCAGGGCGGGGCAGACCCTTCCTGCGTGGCGAGCCTCCTTTCGACGAGGGCCGACGAGGGCTATGGAATATGGATCGTACAGGCCGCGCTCCCTTTCAAGGGAAGGCACTTCGCCGAGCGGATCCTGGATGCGGCCTTCTTCGACAAGGTCAGTCAGCACATGGAGGAGGCCAACCTGAACCCGAAATGGAACGGAATAACTTTCAAGGCCAAGGTCCCGAAGGGAACCGCGGACTCCTTTCATTACCAGGGGTTCAAACCGCTGCTTCTCATGGTCTTCAGCCGGGACGCGGACCTCGGCAGGCGCTTTGTCGAGTCAGCGGTGCGGCGGCTGCGGTCCGATCCTGTCAGGCCCGGCAAAATGTCGGACGAGGACGCTGTTCAGAGCGCGGAGCTTGCGCCGCTCGGCTTCCCGTCCTGCAAACCGGTCTCGATCGATCTGCTTCCGGCCGCCATGCAGGAGGGAATTGAGCCGGAGGCATTCGCAGAGATCAGGCTGGTGGAGAAGTCGGCATCCGGGAACGACGCGACGGCGAAGTTCTGGTGCGGGGAAAACGGCAAGGGGCTCATGGCCGCCCGCTACGATTGCGTCGAGGAGGGAGCTTTCATGCCGGCGTTTTTCAGTCAGAAAGTCGAGCTGGCGGGCCCCATATCCGGGAAGCCGCTGCCCGCGCGCGCCGCAGCGCCGGTCAGGCACGATGACGGGAATAACCTCTTCATCCTGGGCGTCAACTGCACGGTCCTGCCGCCGGCAAAGGCGACGGCCATGGAGTACGAGCTGCGGACGTGGCTGAAGCTCGACGCAACGTCGGCTGAACGCGAATGGTGGTCCGCGCTCTCCAGCGACAACAGCTATGAAAAGCCGGAGATGATCTACGGCCTGAAGGACATCTGCCTCGGCGTGCTCAGGAATCACGCTGACAGGAAAAAATCATGGGGCCGCGTGCGGCTTATCGTGACAAGGGAGTAGAAGAGCCATGCAGGACTGCATATACGGAATCGACCTGGGGACGACCTTCACAAAGTGCGCGGTCATCGACCCGGGAACGAGCTTTGTGCGGCCGATCGAGGTTGATCACGGCTCTCTTTCCATCCAGTCCATCGTCGGGCTCGGGGTCGAGGGCCAAGGGACCGTGGCTTACGTGGGGTCCTCGTGCGCGGGCAGGATGGAGTTTCCCGACCGGTCCCTCGATCAGTTCAGGGTCGTCGAGGAAGCCAAGCGATGGATGGGGGTCCTCGAGGCGGACGTGGTCGGGGCCCCGCCCTGGCCGTTCAACGAATGGCAGTACATTCCGCAGGACATCGCGGCCCTCGTGCTGCGGCGAGTGAAGATGGCGGTCGACGAGCGCATGCCGGGCTATCCCCTGCGCAGGGCCGTGATCACCCATCCGCAGAAGTTCACGCAGAACGAGCGCCTGGCCACGCGCCAGGCCGGCGAGATCGCGGGCATCCAGGTCGTGACCTCGATCGCAGAGCCGGACGCGGCCGCGCTCTGCTACGGCGCGGACAACGAGCCGGGGCTCTACATGATCTTCGACTGCGGCGGCGGCACGCTCGACATCACGATTGCGAAGATCGCGGGCAGGGACAGCCCCATCGATGTCGTCACCAGCGAGGGGCTCTACAAGGCGGGCCGGGACATCGACCGCCGCATCCTGGACATGATGTGCGAGCAGTACCAGGCGTCCTTTCCGGATTTCGAGCGCACGGCCCACCTGGACCGCACCACCGAGGCCGTGTGGCTCGACAGGGCAAGGACCATGAAGGAGAAGCTGGGCTCAAGGAGCCGGGACGGGATCGAGATAAAGGAGCAGGCGGCAGAGATATGCGTGAGAAACGACGCGTACGAGGGCGGACCGTGCAGGGTCCGCATCGCGAGCATGGAGGTCGAGCACAGGGTGAAGGACATCATCGATGATTTCCGCGATTGCGCGTACAAGGCCCTGGACTATGCGCATATTTCGCCGGCCGGGCTGAAGGCGGTTCTTCTCGTCGGTGGGACCAGCCGCATGGCCGCGGTGCGCAGGATGATCGAGACCGAACCGCCCTCGGGTCTCGGCGCGAGGGTCAATGCCCAGCTCGACTCCACGACGGCCATAGCCAGCGGCGCTGCGAAGCTCGCCGCGAGATGGAAGGCGGAGGCCGGCCCGGCAAAGGCCGATGACGGCCGGGAGGCGGAAAGCAGCAGGGAGCCGGCCAGCAGGGCCCCACAGCTCGTTCTCGACACCATAAGGTCCGCGCTGGCGTACGGAATCGGGATACCGATACTCAAGAATGACAATCCGTGCCTCCATGTCATGATACCCAAGGACACGCCGCTTCCGTGCGTAAAGGAGCAGGTCTTCCGTACCGCGAACGCCGGGGATACGAGCATCAGGGTGGACATGTACTTCGACATGTTCGAGAAGGACCTGGACGAGATGCCCGAAAAGGCCCTTCTCGGCCACTGCGTGCTTGCGGGCATCCCGCCGGGCCAGCCGGCCGGAAGGCCCGTGGAGGTAAGGATCAACGTGGCCCACAACGAGGAAATGCGCCTGGAAGTCACGGACTGCCGGACGGGCCTGCGCACCGAGTCGGCCGTCCATCACAATGAGAAGGCGGTCGTCAGGCCAGACGATATCGCGGCGCGCAGAGCGCACATCAGCTCGATACGCATCATGTAGAGAAGAAAAAGGGGAGCGTATGCACGGCAAAAACCCGGGAGACGGAAAACGGTTGTCCCTCAAGCTCGACGAGGAATCGGGGAATGGGAAGGCGGGCGGCGACCGCTCTCCCGCGGACCGGCCGTCGCTGGCGCTCGATCAGGAGCCCGGCCCTTCCAAGGCGGTCGGCAGCACCGAATCGGCGTCCCCTCAGCAGGGAGCACGGCCCGCCTGGGCCGGGCCCGTCCAGCTTGTCATGGACGAAGCGGCTCGGGAGGCAGGCGCAGCAGCGGCCGCTCCGCGAGCCGCCGCGGCCTTGAAGTTGAAAGCGCTCACGGTCGACCAGGCCGCGGCTTTCGTGGCCGGGACCTTTTCAGATCTCCAGATGCTCGGCCTGGACGAGGAGCGGGTCAGGGCCGACAGCCCCGGCAGGGAGGAGTTGAAGGAGCGCCTTCGCGTCCGCAGCAGCATCATAGGAAACCAGATAGACAGGGACCAGCCCTTTCGCAACTTCGAGAAGAGCACGCCCAGGTTCAGGGAGCGGCTCGCCGATCTCCAGGCCGTGATCGAACGTGAAGATGACCCTGCAGGATGGCTCGTTGCCCGGGACCGGCAGGTGCGGCGGCAGCGGCAGATGAAGGAAATCTGGCCTGTCATCGACACCTACTGCAGCGACGGGGTGCTCGAGCCGTACGAGTACGAGAGGCTCGTTAACGGCGCCGGCCGCTACAACCTCGAAAAAAATGATATCGATGAGCTGATCCAGCGGTACGACGACGAGCTTTTCAAGACAAAACAAAAGAGACTGGAGAGGGTATCAAGGGACCTGACCAGGGCCGCGATCGAGTGGCCGCCGCTTTTCGGCTTCGGCGATCCGGTGACGAGCCTGGAGGAGCTTCACGAAAAGACAGTGCAGTCCCCCGGGGAGGCGAGGAAGCTTCTCGACGACAAGGAGATATCCAAGTGGCTCAAGCAAGTCGAGTATGTTCTCGAAAAGCAGGAAGCGGGCGAGGATGTGCTGGAGCGGGTGCGGGCCGCGGGCCGGGAGGCGGTCTCGGCCGAGGCGAGGCGGGGCTCCGACGATGCCCTCTGGAGGTTCCTCTGGAAAACGGGATACGTGAAGCTGCATTTCCATGGGCAGAGCATGAGCAGGATCGGGGAGCTTGTCGAGCAGTGCCAGGGGAAAGCCGGGAAGCTCGCCTCCCTGATATCGACCGACATGCTGGCAGACTGGTGCGAGATCGTTCACAAGGACATGTCGCTCGTGGAAGCGGCAAGGGCGGCAGGGGCGAAGGGGCCCGAGGTCGCGGCACGCGACTGGCTGTGGCTGGCCGGGGAGGACAGTCTTACGTTAGAGGGGAAAGGGCCGTTCACGAGCCCCGGCGAGGTCGCGCGCTTTACTGCTGAGAGAGCCGAAAATATCGATGTCTTGAGGCGGTGCCTGGCGGACGGCACACTTGCCGCCTGGGCCGGCGCCCAGGAGAAGCGCGGCAGGATACCGGCCTCGTACCGCGAGGCCCTGGAGCGCGTGGCGGCCGAGTCAGGCTCAGCAGCCGGAGGAAAGATCGGCGGTTTCGATGCGTTCGCAGTAGCATACCTGTGGGGACTGGACAAGCTTCCTCTTTTTGACGAAAACGGTGCCCCGGCAGGACACGCGGCGAGCCTGGAGGACATACGCAAGGCCAGGGCCGAGGCGCCCCGGCGGCTCGAGGCCGCTGTCGAGAGCGGGGCGTTCGCCGCGTGGGCGGCCGTGCACATGGAATTGCCCGAGGCGGTGATCCGCGATTGGCAGGGCTGGATTTTTACGAGGCCGCGGGCCTGCTGGCCCGACGCCATGTGCTGGCTCCTCGGCGACACGAGCCTGCTCGTCGATGGAAGGGAGCTTCGCGGCTTCGAGGATGTAGTGAACGTCTACGATCAGGGCTCGGATATCGCGGACAGGGTCTTTCGCTCGGGTGCCCTGGCCGCCTGGCTGGAGCTCGTCCTTGGGTCCGAACGGGTGGAGCGTGCGCGGAAGGAATCGAGCGTCCACAAGCCACCTGATGACCTGCTGGTGTTCATGTGGGAGCTGGGCTACGAAAAGCTCATGCTGGAAGACGGCGTCGTGGTTTCATCCACCGAAGATCTGCTCGTTCACGCGGACCGGCATGTCGGCCGCGTCTCGTGGCTGATTCGCAGCGGTCTTCTCACTGCCTGGCTCCAGGGCCAGTGGCCTGAGATGGCCGCGCGGGTCCAGGCGGTCCTGGACGAGCACAAGAAGCGCGGGTGCACCTTCGACCCGGTGCAGATTGTCCTCCAGGAAATCGGCGCGGAAAAGCCCGCTGTCTCGGCGGGCCGGGCTCACATCGATTTCGGCT
>JBDRLK010000278.1:0-4564 GCA_043813155.1 Pseudomonadota bacterium
GAGAGGCGGATGAAAACGAAAAACCCTTTTATAGGATTTGCCCTGTACCTTCACGACGCGCTCAATGTCCTGGCCCGGCCGGGCTGGTCTCACGTGGAGGTGAGCCTGGCAAGGGACGATCAGGATCGTCCGCTTTTCGACCACCTGGCCGTCGTCAGGAAAGAGGACGGCCCGGCCCCTGAACTGGGCAGCGGGCAGGAGGTCATGGAGCAGCTCGAGCTGACCATGGCAGATCTCGAGGAGGTCGCAAAGCGAGAAGGAGTGGCGTGGAACGGGAAAACGCTTGCTGTAAGAAAAACCACGGAGGGAGAGCTTGTCCTGCTGCTCCATCCCGAAGAGGGCGAGCCCGTCGAAGCAGTAAAAGCCCCGCCCGATGTCGTTGAAAACGTGTGCGTGTTCACAAGGCCCGTGATCGAGGCCATTGGGAAATCCGTCTACGAGGTGGCCGGCCGGCAGGCCGGCCTGGACAGGCTCCTGCCCGGGGATCACTGCTTCAAGGTCGACCTCAACGCCGGGGAGCTGTCGGTGGGGAGGTCCGAGCCGCTCTCCGAGCATTACAGGGCATCGCCCATAGCGCATTTTTCAAAAGGGTTTCTGACCTGGGCCTGGGCCGTGGAAAACCTGACCGAAGAGGCCAGGGCGTTTTGCGCCGGGCTTCGCGACTCGCGCCCCTTCGGCGAGGCCACGGTGCTCGACCGGCCACGAGTCATGACCTGGGATTCTTCCGCCTTCATGCTCGCTGCCACGGCGGCGGGCCGGGAGGCGGAGCTTGGCATCTACCGGGCGCCGATCAATGATGCCGTCTGGTTTCTTGCCGTCGGGGCGAAAAAACTATTATAGGGAGCCATGGAAAACATGAAGATCATTGACACGACCATGGGCAATGTCCCGGGTTACGGGGTCTCAACCTTCCTGCTGATGTTTTATGCCGCAGCTCATTTTTCGTGCGGCGGCGGCGTGTCCACATCCGGCGACAGCGAAAGCGATTCTTCCGGAGACGATCGAACCGACACGGCTGCCGACCCTGGAGAAGACCCGGTTGCCGACCCGGGCCCGGACCCTGACGCAACAGCGGATGCTGACCCGGAGGCGGTCCCGGACGTTGTCGAAGACGACCCGGTCACGCAGGGCCCAATCACGTTCATCATCAGGAACACGTCGGAGGAAACGGTCTACGTGGACTGGGTCGAGGACGGCCGGTACACCATCGGCGGCGACAGGACAACGGGCGGCGCCTGGATGGCCCACTGGTACTGGCATCCGAGCTGCATGGAGCGGTGCGAGGACTTCGGCCCGGGCGAGGAATGCTGCGTGGCCTGCGAGCAGGCGGAGCCCATGGTGCGGGAGATCGGCGGCAATGACGAGATTGAAATCGAGTGGGACGGGCAGCAGATTTTTGTCCGCGACGACGACCACTGCACCTGCGCGTGCTATCGCGCGGTCCCGCCCCCGGCCATGGCCTACCGGGCGAGGGTCTGCACGTACGAGGATTTCACGTGCACCTTCGAACCCTGCTCCGTGGACGAGGACGGCGTGCACCACGGCGCCGACCCGGCCGGCGACCCCGCCTGCTTCGACCCCACCTTCGACATTCCTTACCCCCACGACGAATTCGTCATCGAGGTGAATTAATCGGGAACATTTCGCCATGAAAAACCCGAGAACATACGGCCAGGCTCCCTACGGCGTCGCAGTTGTCCACGGCGGCCCGGGAGCGTCCGGGGAGATGGCCCCGGTGGCGCGGAAGCTCGCGGCCGGAAGGGGAATCCTGGAGCCCGTGCAGACCGCGGCCACGCTCGAGTGTCAGATCGAGGAGTTGAGAAGCATTGTTGAAGAGCATGGCGATCTTCCCGTCACGCTGATCGGCTTTTCCTGGGGAGCGTGGCTCAGCTTTCTTCTTGCCGCTCGCCACGGCGCGTGTGTGAAAAAGCTGATTCTCGTTGCAAGCGGCCCTTTTGAGGAGAACTACACGGAGCGATTGCTCGTAACGAGATTGAGCCGCCTGGATGCAGGGGAGCGGGAAGAGGTCGATTGCCTCATTCAATTCATTCACAATCCCGCGGCCGAAGAAAAAAACCGCGCCATGGAGCGGCTCGGTGAACTGATAACAAAGGCCGACGCGTTCGATCCCATGGCGCGTGAGCCCGAAGCCGTTGATTACCGGGCAGACATCTTTATGAGCGTGTGGCGGGAGGCGGCAGAGCTGCGGCGCAGCGGCAGGCTGCTGGAGCTGGCGGGAAAGATACAATGCCCGGTGGTCGCGATCCACGGGGATTACGACCCTCACCCGGCTGAAGGGGTCCGGGAGCCCCTGACCGGTGTGCTGGAAAACTTCCGGTTCGTGCTGCTGCAAAAGTGCGGGCACAGGCCCTGGATCGAGCGGCACGCGGCAGACGAGTTTTATCGAATCCTGGAACAGGAACTGCGTTAGAAGATATAGCGGGAAGAGCTCATCACGCTGCTTGTAGTGTGGGGCTTTAGCCCCGCCGCAGCGGCCCTGAAGGGCCGCACTACATGCCATTGGTCAAAACGGCGATACCCGGGTAGGGGTAAATGAGGCGGGATTACTTGGTCGTGTGGACCACGTAAGCGGCCAAAGCGGCGACGTTCCTGAGCTTTTCCCCCTTCCCGGAAATCTCGTCGAGCATCCGCCTGTGCTCTTCGTATTCCCTGCTGCACTCGTCCTCGACCTCCTTGAGGCTGCCGCGCAGCTGCTCGATCTGGAAGGTCAGGTCACCGACCCTCGTATCGTGCTCGGCCATTACCATGGACAGCTCGCTGACCCTGGCTGTTACCTCGCCGAATCTCCTTGCGGATTTTCCAGCCTGTATGAGCAGTGACAATTCGCGTTCCTCCAGCTCAAGGTCCTCGTGGCCGGCAACCATTGCTGAAATCTTTTTCATGAGCTTATTGATCTGGTCTTTTATGAACTGTCTTTCCGACGTGATATTGAGATATTCGGCCCTTTCTTCGGCGGTCTCGATGCGCAGCTTGGAAAGGTCCGTGTCGAGCACGGCGATGGCGTTTCCGATGTTGCCCTGGTAGGTCCTTCTCTTCTGCTCGATTTTCTCCATCTGCCTGATGATCTCTTTGGTCCTGCGCTCGATCGTCTGAAGCTCGTGGGATGCCTGCAGCCCGGCCTTGTAGTTCACGCTCCTTTCGCCTTCGTCGTCGGCATCGATGTCCATGCCTTCGAAATAGGAATCCCACTCTATCTCGATGGGCATCACGTGAAACCCTGTTTCCTTTTTACCCTGCCTCCCTGCTTCGCCGGACGCGCCCCACACCCCTGTAACGTACATTTCCATGTCCTTCATGACGTTCAGAAGGTCGAAGGCGTCCTGGTAGCGGTTCGCGGGATCCTTTTCGAGCATCTTGCCCAGCAGAAGATCGATGTGGCCGGGGATATCCGGTATGAGGCTCGAGACCGGCACGTGCTGTTTCGTCAGATGGCCGGAAAAGACTTCCTGCAGGTCGTTCGATGCAAAGGGCGTGCGCCCGGTCAGGAGCTCGTAGAGCACGCAGCCAAGAGAGTAGATGTCGGCGGCCTTGGTCGGCTCCTGGGTCTGTATCTGCTCGGGCGCGAGGTATGGCGGCGTTCCCATGAACGTCCCCTGCTTGGTGAGCCTCGTCTCGTCCATGGCAAAGGCAATACCGAAATCGAGGAGCTTGACGAAATCCTGAACACCGAAATGGGTTGTGAGGAAGATATTGTTGGGCTTGATATCCCTGTGAACGATGTTGAGCGAGTGTGCCCTGGACAGGGCCTCGGCGACCATGGACATGATCCGCAGCGAAAACTCGACGTCGAACCTTCCCACGCTCTTGAGACGCGCTTTCAGGGTTTCGCCCTGCAGCAGCTCCATGACAATGCAGATCGAGTCGAAGGCCTCGAACATGTCGAAGACCTTGACGATGTTGGGGTGCTCGATCGTGCCGCAAATCCTGCCTTCCCTGATGATTCGCTTGCGCAGCTCGGCGCTCTCCATGCGCACGGGTTTGAGGATTTTAACCGCGACTTCCCTGTTCAGGTAGATGTGCCTGGCCAGGTATATGCTGCTCATGCCGCCGCCGGCTATCTTGTTGCTGATCCTGTAGCAGCCTGCAACCAGTTTCCCTGCGTAAGGATCCTCGAGCCGATCGAGCCTGCTGTTATCCACCGGGCATATTGAGATGTCGTCGGGGAAAAAGTTATGGCATTTGCCGCAGAAATTCATGGTGCTACAGCTTTCCTGCTGCCGCAGGCTGAAGAACTACGCTACAAGATAATTAGAGCAGAATATCATCCGGAAATCAACCCGCATCCGGAAAGGGGAAACTGACGCCGCCCGTCCCCGCACCGGGCAGGGGAGGCTTTAGCCTCCCGTTCGCTCTAAAGGTACTTGACGCCGCCGGGGGTTTTTCGAAGCTCGAAGAAGAGGAGATCGTCGGGCTTGCTGATCGCATGGTAGGAGCTCTCGACGATGCTGTTGGTCTGAAAGAACCTGCAGATTTTCTCTCGCTGCGAGCGCGCCAGCCCGGCATACTTGCCGTCAGGATAGGTCTCCAGGTAATCCACGCAGGC
>JBDRLK010000279.1:0-13377 GCA_043813155.1 Pseudomonadota bacterium
TTTTCAAGCCCCAGCAGTTTATCGGGTGCATTCACGTTTCCGGGGGGAGCTCCGGGGCCGGGCCTTGAATCTTGAATTTCACCCATTATTTCTATGAAATTATTTTATAGCCCAAAGAATGAACCGCTCGCTATGAAATAATTTCATAGAAAACCCCCAAAAAATTCAAGATACATGGCCCGGCCCCTTCGATCCCACCCGGCGAGAAAGGAAAAGCTGCTATGACCTGTATGAAAAATGGCTCGCCAGGCTGAGCGCGCCCGTGTCGTCTTTTGCCCAGCAGGTGAGCCTGTGCATGCCCTGCGTTTTCGGAAGATACCAGACAACGCGGCCGTCCTCGAGGTGCTCCAGGGTCCCGCCGGTCATGTTCCATTGAAGGTTGCCGTTTCCTTCCTTCGACCCCGAAAGAAGCGGGCCGCGGTGCAGCCTGGGCCGGAAAACAGCGCGGTCGGCGCTTTCCTCGAGCAGGCCGAGCGACAGGTACAGGTTGCGCGGCAGGCTTTTGACCCTGGCGGACCATGGGCTTCCGGGCTTTTCCTTCATTGTGATGTTTTCTATGACAAGGTCGCCGTCCTCCTCGACTTTAAGCGTTGCCCTTCCCTTCAGCTTCGTAGCCTTTTTCTTCTTGCCTTTCACCGTGTAAACGGCGTCGATCGTGAACGTGCCGGCTTTCAGCCGCTTGCCGTCCTCCCCGGTGGGAATGAGCCACTTGAACGTGTGGATTCCTTCATAGTCGGACATCCGCTCTATTTTTCCTTCCGACGCGCTCAGCTCGAAATCAACGATCGTCTGACCCTTTTCGAGATGGACTTCAGTCGTCAGCTCCAGCCCCTGCGCCAGGACGCGGTACCCCTTGGCCGTGTCGAAGGAGAATGTCATTTCGCTATTCTCCTTCGAGAAATTGCTCGGGAAGAAAGGGCCCCTGCCTTGCTCGAAAAACAGGATGTCCACGTTCTTTTCAATGGTGAGGTCAAAGGACAGCGTGGAAAGGGCCACGGGGTCATTGACCCTGACGTCCCTGGACAGATCCAGCTTTTCTTCCCCGTGCGAGAACTCCCCGTCCGTGTAGGCCCAGAATATCTCCTGGTGCGATGCAACCACCTTGCCGCCCTCGAGAAGCTCGATCGTGACAGGCGCTTTTTGGGGGGCGTCCACTTTTTTGGCCGGGCCGAGCTCGAGCATGATCCTGGCGCGGTCCGGGCTGACCAGGGAAGCGACCCGGATCGAGGGCGAGGCTTTTACGCGGATGTCCGTGCCCTGGGGTATGCCGCCCTTCTTGTGCTCCAGGAGCAGAAACGCTTTATTGAACTTGGGCAGCTCGGCCTCGTACCTGTGGCCGGAGGGAAAAAACTCGGTCTTGAAAACCGATGATGTTGATCGTTTCACGTCCGGCGTCGGCGTCCCGGCGTCGGCTTCCCCTTGAATCACTTTGGCTGCCGCATCCCTGTCATCCGTTCCCTTTAGTGATTTTGGAAGATTGCAGGAAGCCCCGCCCAGGGCAAGCGTCATGACAGGGATGGCGGTGTACGAGGCAATCTGCCCCAGAAGCTTCCTTTTCCTCTTCTCCTGCTTTCCGGAAATTCGGCGCCGGACTTTTTCCACCAGCTGCCCCTTGATGTCGCCTATGTGCCGCAGCTCGCTCTGCTCGAGCCCGGCCGTGCGCATGGCAAAATCAAGGGCAAAGGCTTCCACGTCGTCTTTCAGCCTCGGGACCACGGATACAAAGTCACGAAGCTCTTCCAGCAGCTCCAGGGTGTTGGCGTTGGTCTGCTCGATCGCTTCCCGGGCTTTTTCCGCGATGCCCAGGATCCCGGCCGCGTCGCCGTAGTGCCTCCTCGCGAGACTGACATCGTAGCCCAGGGCCATGGCCTCGTTGATGCTTCCGTGAAAGTCAAAGGAGCGATGACCGAAGCCGGCCTCCATGATGCGGAAGAACACTTCGACCGTGGGGTCGGCCACTTCGTAGTTGGGCTTCAGAAAGCTTCCCATCAGCCTTCGCTCGCCACGAAGCTTTTCGTAAAGCGGTGTGCCGTGGTAGATTTCCGTCCTGCACACGTTGAAGGGAAAGTGAGCGGGGGCTTTTTTCAGGTTCTCGATGTTTTCCGATATTTCGTCCAGCGTCGACCAGGGGTTGATGAGAAGGATGTTGTAGCAGGGGAAAAAATCGTGCTCGTCGAGAAGGCGCATCGCCTCGAAGTTCCTTTCCACGCTGAGCCCGCGGCCGAGCACGTCGAGCCCGCGCTGCGACATGCTCTCCACGCCCAGGAAGACCCTGACGGTCCCAAGCTCGCGCAGGGATTCGAGAAGCGGGGCAGAGATGGTCTCGGGCCTGCTCTTCACACCGATCGAGATGGACGCTGTGTCGACGCCTTCGCGGGCCAGCGCGCTTTTCAGCCCGGCCATGCGGAGAACATTTCTGCGCTGCGAAGCCAGGAAAAGATTGTCATCCTGGAAAACGAAAACGCGGACATCGTGCTCGCGGTAGAGGAAGGCCATTTCCCGGGCCAGGTCGTCAATTTCCCTGAACGTGGTGCCCTTGCGCCCCTGGAATTTTCTGAAAGCGTGAATGCAGCAGAAGTTGCAGGACCCCCAGCATCCCTGGCTGCCGATAACAGGGGCGGTCTTGAGAAAGAGGTGGGACCTTCTGCGGCCGCACCTGTCGGGCCAGATGTTTTCTTCCATCGCCATGCGAGCCCCGGCAGGCGGCGGGTTCGAGTCGATCCTGCCCTTGTTTGCCTCGTCGCGAAACACGATCCCCGGCGCTGTTTTCCAGTCGCCGCCGCGATCCATGATCCGGGCAAGCGCGCTGAGCGCAGCTTCGCCGTTGAACTTCGCAATGGAATCAATGGAAAGGCAGGTGTTGAGAATATCGTCGCAGGCAAACGTTGCGAAATGCCCTCCCGCGATGACATGGCCCTCAAAGCCGCGGCAGCGCAGCTTTTCAGCCAGGCTCATGAATTCCTCGCCCCTTGCCTGGAACGCCATGGAAAGCCCGGCGATTTCGGGGTTCAGGGCCAAAACCTCGCCGGCCACCCTGTCCAGGTCTGTCCAGCCGTTGAACGGGATGATGCGGACGCGATGCCCATGCCGCCCGGCCGCGCTGCTCAGGTAGCGCAGGGAAAGGTTTTCCTCTATTTCAGAGCCGATCAATGCAATAACTGCCATATTCAATCTCCTTTGACGAATCAGGATATCAACACTCGCCGGCAATGAAAAGGGGACGGAGCACATTAGGCCATGTTAAAGTGGTCTGTCCCCATCAGGGGGAGTAAAAGTGCTCTGTCCCCTTTTGGGTGGACCGGGGAGTGCACATTTTGGTATACTGCGTGGACAGGCGGCGATTTCATGGACGAAAGAGACATCTTATCATCCATCATCCACATGACCCACCTGAGCGGGCCGAAGACCATGCCGGGCGGCCTGTGGTGGGATGAGCTGGATGATGATTTCTACATGCGCCCGGAGACATTCGAGCTCGACCGGTGGGACCGGCTCCGTGTCAACCTGACCTCTTATGTCGACATCATCGTGCGGACCATGGGCGGCTCGGTGGCGGGGACCCTGGCCCTGCCTGTCGGCTATCACCCCTTCAAGCTCAGGGAATCGGAACGGGACTATAAAATCTACATCTCAAAGGCGGAATCAAAGGACCCGAAACAGTTTTTCGTAGAGCCGCCTGCAGGCGTGAAGGTGAGCCGCAAAGCGCCATGCTGGCCCTACTTCAAGCCCGACGACGGAATCGTCGAGGACCTCAGCTTCGAAAGCCCCTTCGGGACCGTCAATCGAAGGGTCAACCCGTACTACCGTAAAAACAAGGCAAACATGACGGCCCGCGCGCGCTACTGGCGCCACAAGGGCGGGTCAAGGGCCACGATTTGCGCGATCCACGGTTTTTTTGTCGACCCCTACTGGGTAAACGAGTGGTATTTCTCGCTGCCCGAGCTGTACAACATGGGCGCCGATGTGCTGCTTTACACGCTGCCCTTTCACGGACCGCGATCGCGCAGGTTCGAGTTCAGCGGGTACGGGCTGTTTGCCGGCGGCCTGACGCAGCTGAACGAGGCCATGGCCCATTCCGTGTACGACTTTCGCGTTTTTTTCAATTTCCTCCAGGACGAGATGGGAGCGCAACAGATCGGTGTGACGGGCATCAGCCTTGGAGGTTACATGGCCGCCCTCCTGGCGAACGTTGAAGAGCGTTTGAAATTCGCGATCCCCAATGTCCCGGTCGTGACCTTTCCCGACCTGCTGCTCGAGTGGTTCCCGTTGAGCACGGCGGTCAGGGCCATTCTATTCACGAGGGGCAACACGCTGGCGGACCTTCGTCACATCATGGCGGTCCATTCCCCCCTGACCTACAGGCCCGTGCTGCCGAAGGACAGGCTCATGATTATCGGAGGCGCCGGGGACAGGCTCGCGCCTCCCAAGCATTCGCGGCTCTTGTGGGACCACTGGGACAGGTGCAGGATCTACTGGTTCCCGGGCAGCCATTTCTTTCACCTTGACAGGGGCAACTACCTGGTGGAGATTGAAAAGTTCCTGGACGACATAGATTTTCTTGGTCACAAGAGGTAGCAACGCATGATCGGTGGATTTTTTTCCAGAAAAAAGCTTTCGCGGATTTCCGAGGTCATCTCCCAGAAGCTCGTTCTGGCCGGCGTGCGCAAGGGCATGCTCAGGCGAAGCAGGCTGGCAAAGACGTCCAATATCATCGGGCTGAAGCTGCTCCTGTCCATGATCAACATCGTGGAGTGGCTGATTCACAGGGACGTTTTCGCCCAGACCGGTGTCGCGGTCCACGACGTCATCTACAGGGACGATATTCTTTCCGTCCTGCATTACAAGCCGCTGGAAGAGGACGAGATCAGGATCGGGGACAGAAAAATCCGCGTGTCGAAAAGCAAACACAAAATTCCTCTCGTGTGTGTTCCCCCGCTCCTGGCGCCGGGATTCGTCTTCGACCTGTTTCCCGAGCGCAGCATGGTCCGTTATTTTCTCGCCAGGGGCTTCGATGTGTACCTGATCGATTTCGGCAGCCCGGACAAGAACCACGCCCACCTGTCCTTCGAGGACTACATCCTGGACTGGATGCCGGCGGCCATGAAGGCCATCCGCGCCCGCAGCGGCGAGAAAGAGCTGTCCCTTTACGGATACTGCATGGGGGGCCTTTTCACGCTGCTGTACACGGCGGTCCACGAGGACGGGGATATCCGCAATATCATTACGGCCGCCAGCCCGATCGACATGCACCAGATGGGAATGGCAGGAAAAGTGCTGGGCCTCGTGGGCCTGCCGGCGCACCTGCTGGCCCGCGGGCTGGGCGTCAGCGTGCGGGACCTTGCCCCCCGGTTTCTGCACGTGCCGGGAAAGCTGGGCACGCTCGGGTTTTACATGACCAATCCCCTCGGCGTGCTCAAGGCCCACTGGGACCTTCTTCTCAACCTCTGGGACCGCGATTTCCTCGTTGCCCACGAAAGCCTGGAAGAATGGATCGACAACCTGCTGGATTACCCGGGCGGCACGTTCCAGGAGATCATCGTGCAGATGGCGCTGGCCAACACGCTGGCGCGCAAGGGCAGGATGAAGATCGGCGACAGGGAGGCCGTGCTGAAACACGTGGGCTGCTCGATTCTTGCCTTTGCCGGGGAGAACGACGAGATCGTGCCCGCCCCCTCGGCGCGCAAGATCCTGGACGTTGTCTCATCCGACGACAAGAAGTTCTTGATTGTCCCGGGCGGCCACGTGGGCCTGATCATGGGCCACGACGCGCCGGAGCATCTGTGGCAGATGAGCGCAGACTGGCTCGCCTCGCGGTCGGGCTGATCCCCTTATTACTGGAACCCGTACACGTCGCACTTGTCGCCGAAGGCCTCGAGCGCCTGGGGGAAGGAGAACTGGTCGCTCTGCGTGACGGTAAGGTAGGGCGCCAGGAACAGCATGCAGCCTGTGATGTCCGAGTTCACGTACTCCTCGGTCACGTTGTCGATCCACGTTTCCTTGAGCGCGAGCGCGGCCTCGACCTCCTCGGGCGTGTCGCCGTCCCCCGTGCGGCCGCAGGTGCCGCTCATCAGCATGGGAAAAATCCAGGGGTCGAGGCTCGCGCCGTCCCCCATCATGGGCGGCAGGCCGAACTCGTACAGGAAGCACCACAGGTCGCCGGGGTCGTGGCCGCGGGCGGTCATGAGGTCCCGGTGCGTAGCGCAGGCATTGTTGGCCACGCTCGCGGGAATATAGGTGTAGTCGCCGTCAACGATCTGCGGCTCGTAGTCCAGCGACAGGCCGATGGGGTAGGCGCCAAGCGTGTCGCTGTCGATGATGCTCGAGGTGCCGCTGAAGATGTTGTTCACGATGGCCTGGACTTCCGCCCACGACAGCGACCCGCGCGTGCGGATGTCGATGGTGACGCGGGCGTCGTGCTCCGTGATCAGCCGCGTCACGACCTCCTGGGTCACGGGCAGGTAGCCTGTGGGCGCGTAGCCGATAACGTCCGCCCCGCAGCGCAGCTCCTCTCCCATGCCCGCGTCGATGCGGGCCTGCTCGCACAGGCTCGCGAACCTGGCGACGACGGCGTCCACGTCGGGCCACATGGTGCCCTCGTCGTTGAGCCCGAGCGAGCCCCAGGTGCCGCGGTTGCCGTAGAAATGCACGCCCAGGAGCGAAGGCGGGGGGCCGTCCTCGTCTACGATGTCCCCGGGCGCGTCTTCGGGCGGCGCGTCCTCGACCGGGTCCGGCTCCGGGCCGTCTTCCGCCGCGTCCGGGTCTGGGACGGGGTCAATGTCCGGGTCGGGGGCCGGGTC
This sequence comes from Pseudomonadota bacterium, assembly GCA_043813155.1. Lineage (GTDB taxonomy): Bacteria > Myxococcota_A > Polyangia > DRWM01 > DRWM01 > JBDRLK01. Next base: position 6,798 of record JBDRLK010000279.1, read on the forward strand.
CGCGTCGGGATCGCCGGCCGGGTCCGCGTCCATGTCGGCCCCGTCATCGATTGGATCGGCCGTGCTGTCCGCGTCGCCGTCCAGGGGCGTGTCCGTGTCGTCCGAGCCGCAGGCCGCGGCGATCGCGACCATAAGCATCAGAAGAAAAACACTGTATGCAGATCTCATTGATTGTCCTCCTGTCATAGTAAAGTGACTCATCATAATCAGATCACATTCCATGCTGAAATTCAAGAGGCGGGGAGGCTGTCGCCTCCCCAACCCGACGGGGGTAGGGGCGACTTCAGTCGCCCGGGAAGCAGCTCGCGGGTTGAAAACACCTGATTGTGGATTATGAAGTAACGTTAATGAGGTGGTTTGCAGTTATCCTCTTTCTGCTCCAGGGCTGCTACACGTCAGCCGGCACCGGCTGCGAGGATGACGCGGCCGACGACGGCAGGCCTGACACGGTTGATGACGCCGATGCCGACACCGATGAGCCTGCCGAAGAATTCTGCCGTGGCTCCGCGAAAGTGGAGCTCGACGCTGGAGTGGTTCAGCCCATAGCCGTGACAACCTCCGAGATGGCGATGAACTGCTGCTGGGGGACGCTGCTCAAGTTCCACACGCTCGACACGCTTGGCCACACCATCGTTGTTTCAATAGTCGAGTTTGCCGGCATGAGCGACGCCTGGCCGGCCGTTCACGCGGACCTGGATAACCTGCCGGTCGGGCTCGAAGTTGAAATCTACTGGAACGAGGGCGATGATGAGAGCTATGTCGTGGAGCAGCTTTCGGGCTGGCTCGATATCACGGGAAACGGCTTTGACGAGCCCCTGTGGATATCCCTGTGCGCGGAAGGGTCGTACACCGGGCCCGACGCCGCGGGCACGGTGAAGCTCTATGCAGGGGACGTGCTGTCCATGCCGTACACCTGGTATCAGCGCTTTGCCGTTTTCCTCCTTTGGGACGCGCAAATGCCGGCTACCGAAGCAGCGGGCATGCCGCTCGAAAGCCTGGAGCTGCAGGACTATGCCCTGATCGACCTTACGAAAATCCACTATTACCATGCCGGCGAATACGCGCTCACCATGGACACGACATGGGGCCCGTCCGTCCGGGACCTGCTGCCGGAAGTCGGGTATTACGGCCTGCCCTTCGTTGTAACGGCCGACGAGGCCAGGATCTATCTCGGGGCATTCGTGTCCGAAACCACGTCGGCTTCCTTTGATTTCCCGGTGATTATCAAGGAGGACATGGCAAACGACCGCATCGCGATCGAGCCGGGCTATCCTTCATCCTCCCCGCCCGCTCCCGACCCGCGCAACGACGAGAGGATCCTGCAGGTTTTCGAGGAAACAGGTAAGCTGGTCCTGTAGCTGCGGGCCCTTGGCCCGCCTGAGGCACGCCAAGGGCGTGCAGCTGCAAGAATTAACATTCTGTTATCGGATCATGGCGCAGCCGCATCCGCCCGACGTGGCGCCCGGGCCTTCGTCCTGCTCTCCCCCGCCGTCCGTCGAGGCGTCGGCCATGTCGGCAGCAGGCTCGGCTGCTTCCGCGGTTTCCGCTGTCTCGACGTCCTCTTCCGTCTCGACCACGGGAGCCTGGAACACGAACTTGAACGCGTCGGCAATCACCGTTCCGTCCGCATCGTTGGTCATGGTGACATTCCCGACCGCTCCCTCGTCGAATTCGAAGATGCCGAGGCTGTTCCACTGCTCCGTGTCCGTGGTCTGGTCGATGGTCCCGGTTTCCCCTGCCCCGCCGCCATGCGTTATGGCGTAAGGCACATTGGTCGCAGCCGTGCCCATGCCGTCCCGCAGGCTGCCGTGCCATTCAAGGACCTCGTAGCTGCCGGCCAGTCCGATCGTGGGCGCGTACACGACCTGCTCCCCTCCGTCCATGTCCCTGTTGTAGGCAAAAGCATACTGCTCGAGATGGGGGGCTGCGCGCACCGAGTAGTTGCCGTTGCGGTTGCCTTCACTGTCCAGGGTCCAGCCGTCGAGGTCGGGAGGCTCCGACCCGGGCGATGTGCTGTTGTTGTCATTGTCAATGATGATGTCGGCGACCGCCACCGTGGGCTCGCTCACGAGAACGATGCCGTCGCCCTCGATGTACGTGGCATCGCCGTACCCCACGAACGCTTCGCTCATGAGCTCCACCTCGTCGAAAGGTTCGCCGTTGTTGAACGCCGGGTCCTGGCCTCCCCGGAAGCGGTGGTAGGGGCCGCCGTACCCGTCCAGCGCTTGCAGGTCCTCGTCGGTCACGGTCGCCGCTTCTCCCGATATGTTGACGATGGCGGCGCCCCTGTCGAAAAACCGCACCCATATGTCGGCGTCGCCAAGCTTCAGCATGCCCGTTGTCGGGGTGCCGATGTCCAGGTCGAACTCGTCGTAATAGTAGTTGTAATAATGCGTGGCCTCGCCCCAGACGCGGCAGCGCGGCTCGTAGCAGAAATACCCGTCGCCCATCATGGTCTTGACCAGAGTGAAGCGCATGAAGGTGAAGTAGTTTTTATCGTCGTCCGGCCGGTTGGGCTCTTCGCCGCCCGGGTTGGCCGAGAACAGGGCCACGTGCGGCTCGGGCGAGATTTCCATGAAGTTCATGTATCTTCCCCGCTCGTATTCCCAGCTGACGGTGCACCCGTAATATTCCAGGACCGCGCCGTTGATCAGCGCAAGATCGTTGTGGGCGTCGAACGCAACGCCCGAGTTCACCAGGATCGCCTTGCCGGGGCCGACGATTTCCCTCACCCTGCTCAGGAACTGCCCGACGCCGTTGTGCCAGTGCTCCACGACCCAGTCATGGCCGTGCTCGTCAAAGTCGTTGACTTCATTGCGGTCCAGGTCGATGTCCGCGGGCGGGCTGTAGCTCATGTGAGGCCCACAGTACAGGCCGTCGGTGGCAATGCCGTCGAACACCTCGAGGTCGAAGCGGGACGTGACGTACCCGGCAAACCACAGGTTGCAGGGCGTGCCCTCGTGCGACGGGCATACGTCGGAGAGATTCGGGGAGATCTGGTCGGGAGACGGATCAACGCCCGCGTACCAGCCGAAGTCGCTGCCGCCGGATGTTTTCATCCTGCATTCATCGGGCATGTCCCCTCCCAGGTGGGCGCCCGCGTTGAAATCGACCGTGTTGAGAACCAGCGTGTCGGGGCTGATGGCCTTGATGTCCCGGACCAGGTCACTGCTCGTGCTTCCGAAGTCCACCAGGTCGAACCTTGCGTACCAGTCGGCCGGTGCGCCGCCCCACTGGAAGATTCCCGTCCGGGGATAGGTGTGATCCGCGCCCGCCTCCCCGGCCGGCAGTCCGATCAGAATAATTGCCCCAACGGCGCAAAGAGCGAGCAATTGTCCGACGGTTTCTTTCCCTATCATGTTTGCCATATTATCTTCAATGTCATCGCGAGACAATAGGCATTTTGAAGTCGGGGCAATTTTGAAACAGAGTTTTAAAACAAATGCAACTTATGAACGAATCGTGCGTTTACCCTTACAACGAATCAAGGTGAAACCATGAAGTATGTAAAAGCAGCATTGGCATGTCTGATCCTTGTGATGGGGCATCGCAGGTCAGTTTGATTTTTACCCAGCTTTTTCCCGTTGTCGTATTTTCAAGCACATGAATTTCTTCGTCTCCAAAGTTATGTGAATCCATCGCGATGATATCGATGTCGCCGTCGTTGTCCAGGTCACTCGTTGCCAGAACGTAACCCACATTATCGCCGACAATGAATCCGGATTCTTCGGTTATGTCCTCGAAATGAGTTCCGCCGGTGTTTCGAAACAGCCTGTTTGTCCTTCCATAGCCGTACGTGATCAATTCAGGGAATCCATCATTATTAAAATCGATCGGGATGGCAACACTGCTTATCGATGACGGCAGCCCGAGCTCCTCGTAATTCACTGTTGTAAAATTTGCATCTCCGTCATTCAGGAAGAGGACCGGGTGACTGTCCGGAACTGTTGCATCGCTGAAAAGGAAGAGCAGATCCATATGTCCATCCCTGTTAAAATCGGCTGGAATTCCATTGAATGAAGCGTGCTGCGGCAAGACGCCCTTCTCGAATGTTCCATCCGGGTTTTGATACGCGATGACCGGAAACCCGTCTACCAGCGCGTACGTCCACACTCCCCAGAACGTGTCCGGCAGACCGTCTTCGTTAAAATCGACTGAAAGGATATTTGCTGAAGGCCCCTCGCTTTCCAGGCCGATTTCCCCCGACATTTCTTCCAGGAATTCGAACGATCCGTTGTTCCTCCACACCGTGCTCTCGCCTCCCGATCGCGTTGTTCCGGCCATCAGGTCAAGATCTCCATCGCCATCCAGGTCGCCGAATGCAATCTCCGTGGATTCGCCGACGCTTTGAGCAAAAAACTCGAATTCTCCTTCTCCGGTATTCACGAAAAGATCCAGCGGCAGCCAGTCATGAGCAAAAATCAGATCCAACGCAAAGTCGTTGTTGATGTCCAGGAGCAGAAGATCGTTTCCCTCGCCGGCTTCCAGTCTCTGCCGGAGCTCGAATGCGAAATCCCCGTTGTTCCTGTAAATCCAAACGGTCCCTTCTTCGACCGGCTGATGGGAAATGATCACGGCGTCCTGCCGGCCGTTGCCGTTCAGGTCGCCGGTAAGGAGCTCGAATCCCCAGTCACTCAGTTTTTCCAAGCCGTGAAAGTCTACTTCCTCAAAGGAAATAGCAGCTGCCGTGGCATCCGGCACAAGGTCCGGCGCGCCGTCCTGCTCACTATCCGGCGCGCCGTCCTGCTCGACGTCCGGCTCGGTATCCACCGTGTTGTCCACCACGACGTCCCGGTCCGGCCCTGACTCTTTGTCCCCGCAGCCGGCGAAACAGAATATCGCCGGGAGCAATAAAACCACGGTCAATGATCCCGGCAGCTTGCTCATCTCCGGCCCTCCTTCATGATTAATAACTTACTCTAGCAAAATATTTCCGGTAATTCCATCATGCTGCTTTTTGTTTTAACGCTCCTCTTGCCGGGAAAAATTTGCTATGGTGACGTCATGAAGATAACAGGGCTTATAAAAACAGGGCTTGAAAATCAGTTATATCGCCGCCGGGAATCCGCGCGTTTTCCTGAAACGGTCCTGGCGGCCGCGATGATGCTTGCGGCCCTGGCGGCTTCCGGGGCCGTCTACGACGTGGGGCCCGGCCGCACCTACCCGGGTTTCGACTCGCTGCCCGCCCTGGAGCCCGGTGATGTCGTCGAGATCTACGGCAACCACACGTACCCCGACCTTGCGCTCTGGGATTCCGGCGGCCCCTCGGAGCCTATCGTCATACGCGGCATCAGAGTCGAGGGGCTCCGGCCGGTTCTCTCGGGCGGTGACACTACGCTTGCCGTCAACGCGAACCACTACATTATCGAGGGGCTCGACGTCACGGGAGGGGCGAACCGCTGCGTGTTTCACCACGGCAACGACGTCACGATACGCGACACGGTCGTTCACGACTGCCCTGCCCACGGCATCCTGGGCGCGGACGACGACTCGGGGTCGCTCCTCCTGGAGTACGTGGAGGTCTACCGGTGCGGGGAAGGGACAAACCGCCACCAGATCTACATGGCCACGGACGAGCAGGCTTTTCCGGGCTCGGTCTTCCGCATGCAGCACTGCTACGTTCACAACGGCAACGGCGGGAACGGGGTCAAGTCGCGGGCGGAAAGAAATGAAATTTATTACAACTGGATCGAGGGATCGTATTACCACGAGCTCGAATTGATCGGGCCGGACGGCGAGCCGACGGAAACGGCTCGCGAGGACTCGGACGTGGCGGGCAACGTGCTCTTCAAGAAAGGGGACAACGCTGAATTCTTTGTAACCAGGCTGGGAGGCGACGCGACGGGCGAGACGTTCGGACGCTACAGGTTCGTCAACAATACGATCATCACGGCCGCCGGCGGCAGCGCCGTGTTCCGGCTCTTCGACGGCATCGAGAGCGTCGAGATGCACAACAACGTTTTCTTCGCGCCCGGCGGCGGCGGTGTGCAGATCATTCGGGACGCAGAGGCCGTCTGGCTCACGGGAAGCGCGATCATCCAGGGCGGCAACAACTGGCTTCCCGACGGCTCAACGCAGGTTCCGACGGATTGGACGGGTTCGGTCTACGGCTCGGACCCGGTCTTTGCGGACCTTGATGCCCCTGACCTGTTGCCGGGCGGCGAAGCATCCCCGCTCGTCGACGCCGGGACCGCCTCGACCGACGTTGGCGGCGCTCACGCCTTTCCCGGTCCCCTCCCGCTGCCGCTCTACCACCCCCCGCAGGGAGCCGTAGAGGCGGCCGGAACCGCGCGAGCCAGGCCGTCGGACGGGACCGTCGATATCGGAGCGTTCGAGCACACCGCGGGAACGGTCGCGGAAGCCGATGCGTATGATGACGCCCCGGTGGACGCCGCGCTCGAGCCGGCCGTGGATCCAGCGGTTGACACGGACGCCCCGGTGGAACCTGCTCCGGACGAGGACGCGGCGCCGGAGCGTGACGCCGATGGCGGGAACGACATCGGCGGCTCTGCTTCGACCGGCGGATGCGGCTGCTCGCTCGTGGACTGAGAATGGTTTCTTATCCTACCCAGGGTTGGAC
>JBDRLK010000280.1:0-2138 GCA_043813155.1 Pseudomonadota bacterium
CTGAGCGGCATCATGATTTTCACGGCGCTGGCCTGCGGCGCGCCCGTGAAAACGCCCGATGATTTCGCGCAGCTGAAAGATCCCGGATACGAGTTCAAATACAGGGCAATATCCTTTGACGAGGTGACCATTGCCCTGAAGCTGAGAAAAAACGACCCGAAAGGGGACGTTAAATTCTGGGCTGAAGTCCTTAAGGAGAAGATCCCGCTGGTTTTCGGGTACGCGTTTATCGACGAATCCAACGTGACAACGGACAAGGGCAGGGAGGGCACGATCCTGCAGTTCGAGGTGGACCAGGAAGACGGCAAATACCTCTACCTCGTGGGCGTGTTCATCAAGAAAAAGAAGATGTGGCTCTTCGAAGCAGGCGGCAGGCAGGAAGCTTTCAAGGCCCGCAAAGACGACATCCTGAAGGCCATTAAATCTATGACCATATAGGATGGCGGCCGACACTCCACCGCAGCCTTGCCTTCAGCCCACGCCGCCGGGCTTTCCCTATGGCCCCCCCGTGGGCCCGCGCCCCGCAAAAAAACAGAGCAGCACCTGGATATGGCTCCTTGTCATCGGTCTGATCCTTTTGTTTTTTGTCGGGCCCATGGCGCTTTGCGCGATTTCAGTCTGTTTCCCTGTGGCCTTTGCCGCCATGTTCGCGATGTTCGCCGGCAGGCAGGAGCCGCCGGGCAGCCCGCCCGATTTCCTGCCCCCCCCTCCGGAGAAACCCGCACTATCGCTCGTCCTTCCGTCCATGGAGAAGGCCGATCCTTTCGAGACCATCGCCAATATAACTGAAAAGGTCCGCGCCGATTGGAGCGGGGATGCGGTGCTGGGCTACGTCGTGCTCCAGGGCGTGGACTCGAGCGGAAAGATCGACGCCACCTCGGCGGAAGGCATGATCATGATGCAGTTTTTCGACAGCCACAAGCTTCGCCAGGCCGGCGATGAGGTGCGCATCAGGGAGGCAAAGCTGGAAGTCGTGATATCAAACGGCGATGTGAGCGAGTTCACCATGGACGTGACGGCCGTGGAACCCGGGTCTCTCAATCTCATGGAAAAGCTGCCGGCGTGCGACATCCGGACGCTGTGGAAAAAGGCCAGGGAGCTCGGGTATCCGCGCGACGGTCCGGCCAACATATTTTTTCCCCAGCTGCCCCAGGGCTTTTTCGACAAGGACAGGGATGACCCCGGGGACTTCTATTCCTACGTGTTCGCGGTCCCCGGGTTCGACGCGAGGGACCTGCCCGTCTTCTTCAATAGTAAAGATTGCCATCCCTACGATTTCAAGGACCTGCGGATCATTTACAAGGGTCAGGTGGAGGAGGACAAAAAGGAGGACAAGGCAGAGGAGAAAAAGGACAGGAAGAAGAAGGGAAAAATGAAATCCCCGTAGGGGTGCGCCGGATGCTTTCCTATTTTTTCTTCACCGGGTAGCGGATGATCGTTTTGTACTTGTCAGGGTTTCCCTTGAAAAACATGCCCGGTCCCTTGAGGTATTCCTCTTCGTGCGGCCCGGCAATCTCGTATCCTCGCTCCTCGATGAACGCGTGGAGCTTTTCAATGGAGGGCGTCTCCCCGCTGTAGGGGCCGACGTGAAGGATCTCGGCCGTTTCGCCGTACTCCCAGTGCTCCAGCCTGACCTCCGGCCCTTCCCCGTCCGATTCCGGAAGCTCCTCGACCTCGTCGGGGACCGGCAGCCCGTAGATACCGATCCACTTGTCTTTCGGCGTATCGAGCGCCGAGGGCCACCTGGCGCGCGGGGCCTCGCTCTCCATGCCTTTGACCTTCTTTTTCAGGCCCCAGTACGTCTTGAAGAGCTTTTTAAAAGCCTGCCCGCCCACCTCGCTGGGATCTCCCTTCAGCTCCACGACAATCATTTTCTGCTTCGGCTTTTGCGATATGCGGGGGTCTTTCAGCACGTCATATCGGCTCAAGTCCCTTGCGCACCGGCTGCACCCTGTTGAAGCAGGGGCCAGGGCGAGCACAACGGCCATGACCGGAAGATAGAATAGGCTGCGCATCAAGATTCCTCCTGTATAGGTGCCGGGCCTTGAATATTTAATTTTTAGGCATGGTTCAAAAATAGCCGAATAAAGGTAACACCCCGATGTAGTGCGGCCCGTTAGGGCCGCGAAGGCGGGGCG
>JBDRLK010000281.1:0-10266 GCA_043813155.1 Pseudomonadota bacterium
ACGCTCATATCGTGATCCCCGCGCTACCGGCCGGGAGCATCGTTCTGGTTTCGGCCATGCTGGGCTGGATGCCCACGGGAATCGATGTGTCGGTCTGGCATTCGCTCTGGGCCTTCGAGCACGGAAAGGCATGGGGGTGCAGGCCCCAGGAGGAGATGAGCCTGGAGCGGCGCAAGTCCCTGCTGTCCAAGAGCCTTCTCGACATGAGGACGGGCTACGGCCTTTCCGTGCTGCTGGGGATCATGTTCTACGTGCTGGGCACGAAAGTGCCAAGCGGCGCGGCCACGGCCCCGGACGGGGCGAAGGTCGCGCTTGCCATTACCGACGCGTACACGAGTATCCTCGGCCAGTGGGTCCTTCCATTTCTTCTCGCTGCCATCTTCTTCGGCATGTTCTCTACGACCTACGTTGTTCTCGACGGGTTTCCCAGGGCATTCGCCCGGTCCCTGAAAGTCCTTTTCAGCGGGCCGGAGAGCGAATCAAAGACATGGGACAGGGTTTACAGGATTTCCATGGTGGTGGTCTGGGCGGCCGTGGTCGTCATACTGATAGTCGTCCCCAGGCCGGTTTTTCTTACCACGTCCGCCGCCGTGCTGAGCTTCATCCTTGCGCCGCTGCTGTGCTTTTTCAATTATTACTGCGTCACGAGACATATCACGGAAGAGAGCCTGCGGCCTTCCCCGGTGAATCGCGTGATTGCTCTTTGCGGTATCCTGTTCATGACGGCTGCGAGCGTCCTGTTTATAGTGTTTTGCGTGGTTAAAACGTGATGTTGGACTTTACAACACATCAGAGGTGGAGGTGGGTAGTGCGGGGCTTTGGCCCCGCCCGAGCGGCCCATAAAGGGCCGCACTACAACAGGGTGGCCTAGTGTCGTGAAACAAGTGAGGTTGACGGGATGAAGAGAAACAAACTAATTCCTGCATTGCTGGCCGCGTTGATCGTCGCCCTGCCGGCGTGCAAGGGGTGCAGGGACGGGGGGAAAAAGGGCTCGGAAACCACGGAGCAGATACCCTCGCTCATGATATTTGCCGAAGGGGAGCCGAAGAAATACGGCCCCTTCGAGGTAGCCTGGGACCCCGGGACCGGGAAGGGGCCTGTAGTCCAGCATTTCGAAGACGGCTCCAGGATAGAGGTGTGCTTTCACTGCGGGTACAAGGGGTATACGGGCGGGCTGAGCATAGGAAGCTTCAATGCGCCCGGCTTCATGTGGGTGCCTGCCGAGCCCGTGCGCGGTTTCAAATTCCTGAACATATGGTGCGCCTTCGACGAGACCATCCACGAGCCCGGGTCAGGGGACAACTACACGTTCGGTTGGTCGCAGAATTTCGGCGAGAAGGGCGACGGAGAAAGACTCGCATATGAGCGCGGCGCGGTTCTGTGGGCATCGGACAAGAGCATCGTGCTGGAGGCCGTCAACAAAGGAGGCTGCTACCTTGTAAAGAGGCGGGTGAAATGGGTGAAGGGAGACAGGTTCCTGGTTTTTTCGACAATCGTGGAAAACACGTGCCGGGCGCCCGCGGCGTTCGAATACTGGCTCGGCGAGGACCCCTGGATCGGCACCTACAAATCGAGCGACGGGGACGTGGGATGGGCGGCGCTCCATGACAGGGAGAAGAGAAAGGAGCTGATCGTGCGCAGCGAGACGAAGCTGGGCGGCGGCGGGTTCGACTGCGGCGGGTTGTACGACCTTGGAAACGTCGAGGCGGGCGACAGGGAGGGAGGCTTTTCCAACGTGGCCAACTTCATAAGCCTCTCTCCCATGACGAAGAAGCCTGCAGCTGTCTGCTTTGCCAACAGGTTCGCCCACGGGGCTGATGAGATCATCGAAGGCAAGGCCCTGGACAACAAGACGCTGACCGCCATGAACATGGGCTGGACCGGGATAGTGCTGGCCGAGGGCCAGGCTTTCCGCGCCGGCTGGGCCGCGGGCATCGCGAATACCGCGGCTCCCCCGCAGCCGCCTTCATGCCCTGAGCTTTCCCGCGACCGGTGGTTTGCGCTGGCGAATACCGACGTGATTTTCGAAAGAGAGAAGGTTGACGTGGAGATCACGCAGGATGACGAAGGACAGGTCGCGGCGACGGTGACAGGCGATTACTTTTTTTACACGTCCCACGGGCAGCAGGACTCGACAGGCATTTTCTTTCCCTTCTACGAGGCCGGTGGGCTGGAGTACCCGCACGAGATCCTGGTGGACGGCACGCCGCGGTTTTTGAAACGGGACGACGGCATCACGTTCAGCCTGCAGGTCCCGGGAAAGGACAGGGTGAGGAAACAGGTCGCGTACACGCAGAAGGTGGGAGGCTGCGCGGCCGGCTACGTCACCACGTCCGCAAAACCATGGGGCATCCCACTGAAGAAGGCCGAGTTCTCGGTGACCCTGCCCGAAAGCTTTGCAGGGAAAAACCCGGTCGTGGAGCCCGGCTTCACGAAAACCGAAAAAGAGGGTAAAATCGTTTTCACATCCGTTGTGGAGGACTTCGTGCCGGAAAAAGACATATCCATTACATGGGACTGCACATGATGTCACAAAGGATCGTTTCCTGTTTTTGCGCCTGTCTCATTGTTCTAATGGCTTCCGCGCGCAATGGGGCGGGCGAGGAAACGTGCATCGACTCCTCTGTCGAGAAGACCGTTTCGGCCTGTGCGTACGAGGAAAGCAAGGTGGGCTATGAATCGGGCGCCGCGCAGCTGCCGGACAAGCTCAAGCCCGTGCCGCCGGACGATGAGACCAGGGCGAAGCTCGAGTCGTACCACGCCAAGCTCTGCACGATAAAGGAGCACGAGGAAGCCTGCAAGGCCGAGTATGTCCTGGCGAAAATCTATTATGAAGCCAATCAATTCCACGAGGCGGCATTTCTTTTCGGACGCATCGCGAAAACATGCCATGACATGGGCACGGGCAAGCACGCCGCGGCCCTCTACCTGGATTCGCTCAACGTTCTGGCCGGCTATCCCGGAAAAAAGCAGGCCTGCATGGACGAGATTGCGGACGTGTCGGGCGTATTTCTCACCAATATTAAATACAAGCCTTTCATGAAGTACCTGGACCTGTCCACGATGCTGTGCCAGGTCAAGCTCGCCGCGGAATGCAGCAGGGCGGCAAACACATTTGAAGAAAAAAAATATCTCGACTCGGCCATCGTCTACCTGGATCTTTATGAGGATTTCTACGGGCTCTGCACATCCCAGCAATGGGACAGCGTGCTTTACAACATGGCCATGGCTTTTCACAAGGCAGGGCTCCACCCCGGGGCCATGCGCGCCTACGAGCTTATTGCCGGGGACCCGGATTTCGCGACATCCAAGCTGCTCTCCCATGCCGTCCTGTCTCTCGGCGATAATTGTCATGCCACTGGGTTTTACGAGGAAGCCGCGCAGAAGTATGAAACATTCGCTGAAAAATATCCGGGTGAATCCGAGGCACGTTCTGTCCTCGCCACGGCCGTGGTCCTCCGCTCGAGCCTGGGGCAGGCGGACGAAGCCGTGGGGGACGCCGAGCTGTTCGCGAAGCTTTACGGGAAAAAGAAGCCGGAAGAAGCTGCGCACCTCGTTTTCATGGCCGGCCGGGGATTTGCAAAGCAGCAGCAGTGGAAAAAGGCTGCGGCCCATTATATGAAGTTTCTCAAGAGCTATGCCGCGGCAGGGCCCCGTCATTTGAGCGCGGCGGCGAACGCGGAAATTGCCGCGGCCATGCTCGAGCTGGTATTCCCTAACGTTTGATGGGAGGAAGCCGTGGCAAAATGGATCTGCACGATTTGCTCCTATGAGCATGAAGGAGAACAATAGGATATTGCATCGCCGGCCTTTCGGCGTATACTAATGGAAAAATGAACACCGGGCTTTCAACCATTCTTCTCCTTCTCGTTTTTACGGTCTCCTGCACGGACGACGGGGGACCGTCCGATGACGCAGGCTCAGAGGAGATGACGGAGGATCATGCGGATGCGGATAGGGAAGGCGAGGATGGATCGGACGGTGCGGACGGCGAGGACGGGGGCGACGCGACAGGGGAAGAGGACGCCTGGGGCGTGATCAGCAGCCCGGACACCAATTATCTCATCATAACCACCGACGATCTCTACGACTCGGCTCTCGAGATCATGGAGTACAGGCAGGCGCGGGGGTATTCCGTCAGCCTCTACCCCGTGTCCTATTTCACTTCAGAATGCTCGTTTGCGGGGTATGCCGCGGTCACGATCAAGGAGAACATCATCGAGCTGGTCGACGCCCTGCGCGGCGACGGTGTTTTCCACCTGCTCCTGCTGGGCGACGCGACCGAGTCCGACGACATCGATGAAAACCCCCTGCCGGCCTACCTCTACGGCGGGAATTACGTGAACACGTACTCGGACAACTTCTACGGTGATTTCGACGATGACGGCGTGCCGGAAATCGCGGTGGGAAGAATACCGGCAAACTCGAATGACGACGTCATGACCGTCCTGGGCAAGATCGAGGCCTATGAAACGGGCGAGTCCGCGTTTCCCCCGGGAACATGGAACAGGCGCATCACGCTCGTTGCGGGGAATCCCGGGTTCGGAGAGCCCGTGGACACCATGATCGAGAGCGCCGCCACCCAGGTCATCTTCGACATCCCCTACAGCTTTGACATCAGCATGACCTATGACCGCGAGGAATCGCCTTACTTTTACCCGCGGGACGAGTTCAATGCAAAAGTGTACGAGCGCGTGAACGACGGGGCCTTCGTGTTCGCCTTTATCGGCCACGGCTCCGAGACGGACATTTCAATCCCCTTCGACGAGACCGCTGTTTCGACCATCGACCCTGAAGGCAGGCCGCCGCTCTTTTTTATCATCGCATGCCTGACAGGGAAATATACCATGCGCCTGCCCTCGCTGAGCGAGGAGATTCTCTTCAAGGCCGGAAAGATTCCCGCTGTTTTCGCGTCAGCCGAGGTGTCGCACCCGGCCGTGAACGCGCTCATCACGCTGGAGATGAAGGAAGTGCTCTTCAAAGGCAGGCCCGCGACCATAGGCGAGGCCGTCATGAACATGAAGTATAACCTGGAGTACAGAACGGACGATTCCCTGCGTGAAATCATAGCCACGCTCCTCCAGGCCACGGCCGGCGAAGACCTGGATGAGCACGTGGACGATCACAATTACCTGTACAACCTGCTGGGCGACCCGGCGCTGGAGCTTCGCTATCCAGGCGGCGAGCTCGCGCTGCAGGCCGACAGGGCCAGGTACGCAGCCGGGGACACGATCAGCGTTGCCGGCCGCTGCAAGGAGGTGGACGATGGAGAGGCCATCGTCACGTTCGAGCACGACCGGGATCTTTTTTACCCGCCCCTGGAGGAAGTGCCGCCTCGAACGGATGACGGCTATGAAGACACGGTCAAGCGGAACTACGATTCGGCGAATAATTTCGTGATCAGGTCGGCATCCGTGACGATCGAGGACGGGAGCTTCGAAGCGCGGCTGCAAACGCCTTTCAACACGCCTCCGGGAACCTATTACATCAAAGCCTATGCCGGCGACGATGAACGCGATGAGTTTGCGAGCATCGAGGTCCTCGTGGAAAATCCTTAAATCACCAGCATGCCGACCTGGTACACTGCCGTGGCAAGGACCCATCCGAGAACCAGCGTGGTGCCCACTGCAATAAACATCCATTTCCAACCAGCCTCCATTTTTATGGCCGCGATCGATGCGATGCAGGGGATGTACACGAGCGACATGAGCATGAAGGCATAGGCGGAAAGCGGCGTGAACGACTGCGCGAGCACGGTCCCCAGCGACGCGCCCTGCGCCCCGTAGATCGTGCCCAGCGTGCTCACGACCACCTCCTTGGCCACGATCCCCGAGACCAGGGCCACGGCCGCCTGCCAGGTCCCGAAGCCGGCCGGCTCGAACAGGGGCGCGAAGATCGAGCCGATGTGGCCGACGAGGCTTTCGCGCGAAGCATAGCCCACGCCCGCCGGAAGGGATGCGAGAATCCATATGACGACGGCGCCTGCGAGGATCACGGTGCCGGCCTTTTTCAGAAACAGGCGGCTTCTTTCCCATGAATGGATGATGATCGGCTTGATCGTGGGCATCCTGTAGGGCGGCATCTCCATGATGAGGGGCATGTCCTCGCGCCGGAAAAACACTGTCTTGAAAACCCTGGCCGCGCCCACGGCCAGCACGATGCCGATCAGGTACATTGAAAACACGACAAGGCCCTGGTGCTTTTTGAAAAAAGTCCCGGCAAAGAGGATGTAGATCGGGAGCCGGGCGCTGCAGGACATGAGCGGAAGCACGAGAATGGTCAGGATCCTGTCCTTTCTCGTCTCCAGCGTCCTCGTTGCCAGGATGCCCGGGATGTTGCACCCGAAACCGATGATCATGGGGATAAAGGATTTTCCGTGCAGGCCGAGGGCGTGCATGATCCTGTCCATGACAAAGGCGGCCCTGGCCATGTAGCCCGAGTCCTCGAGCACGGCGATGACCGCGTAGAGAAGGAAGATGTTGGGGAAAAAGACAACGACCGACCCGACGCCGCCGATGATCCCGTCGCTGATGAGGGAGGAGAGCCAGGGCGCGGAGCCGGCGCCGTGCAGCGCGCCTGACACGGCGCCGGAAAGCCGCGCAAAGAACAGGTCGATCAGCTTCGTGAACGGCTCGCCGAAGGTGTAGACGAACTGAAAGGCCAGGTACAGGAAGCCCATGAAAATCGGCACGCCAAGGTACCTGTTGATGATGACCCTGTCGATCCTGTCGGAAATCTCGTGCCGCTCCTCCAGGGCCATTTCCTTTTTCATGCATTCGCGCACAACGCCTTCGAGAAAGCCGTAGCGCCTTTCGATGAGGGCTGTTTCAATGTCATAGCCGAAATGCTTCTCGAGCGTCCCGATGCTTTCCGCGGCGGCCTTCAGGATTTCGCCGCCTTCGGGCAGGCCTTTAACCTTCTCCATGACCTGCGCGTCGCCCTCGAGGAGCTTGATGATGAGCCACCGCACCGGGTAGAGATCGGGCAGCGTCCTGTCTTTTATAAGCCCTTCTATTCTTGCCGTTTCTTCCTCGATGTCGTTGCCGTAGTCTATTTTCAGCGGAGGTTTGTGCTTTTTTCCCGCGGCCTGAGCGATGGCCTCTTTCAGATCACCCGTTCCCTCTCCTTTTTTCGCCACGGTGGAGCACAGCGGCACGTCGAGAACCTTTGACAGGTTCTCCTTGTCGATCCTGATGCCCCTTTCCCCGGCCAGGTCCATCATGTTGAGGTCCAGGACGACGTTCGCGCCGAGCTCCAGGATCTACGCGACGAGGTAGAGGTTGCGTTCCAGGTTGGAGGCGTCCACCACGGACACGACCACGTCGGGCTTCTGCGTGACAATGAAATCGCGGGCAATTTTTTCATCAAGGGAATAGGCGGTGAGGCTGTAGATTCCGGGAAGATCCGTGACCAGGAGCTCTTGATCCCTGTAGACGATATCGCCCTGCAGCTTGTCCACGGTGACCCCGGGCCAGTTGCCGATGTGCTGGCGGTGCCCCGTGAGGTTGTTGAAAATCGTGCTCTTGCCCGCGTTGGGGTTGCCCGCGAGCGCCACCTTGATCTGTTTCATGGCTGGAGATTCTATACGGCTTTCCTGACGAATATCTTGCTGGTCATTCCGTGCCCAAGGGCAACTTTATTCCCGTTCTTTGCCACGAGCATGGGGCCCCCTCCCGACGACGTGATCACTTCGATGACCGTGCCCGGGTAAATACCCATGTTGGCCAGTCTCGTGTGCAGGCCCTTTCCCGCCTTTACTTCGAGAACCTCCACTCTTTCCCCCTCACTGAAATTGCTGAGCGCCTTCATGACTTCCCTGCTTTCTTTTCCGGTTCCTTTTTATCCTGCCGAGCCTTGCTCGTGCGCCGCCTGGAGCCCTTCTTCGCGAAGTTGTGGAAGTTGGACAGCCACACCGGATCGCCTTCGGGGCAGGTTTCCACGAACTCGATGAACTTGACGATTTTGTCCATGGTCTTCCTGCTCACATGGTGCTCGATCTGGCAGGCGTCCTCCCCGGACGTCCCGAGATCGATGCCCAGGATTTTATTGAGGAACCTCGTGAGGGTCAGGTGTCTTTCATAGATCTGCCTGGCCAGGGTTTCACCCATCTGCGTCAGCTCGATGTAGCCGTAACGCTCGTGAATAATGAGCCCTTTTCCTGACAGGTTTTTGAGCGCCCCTATAACCGAAGACGTTTTCACGTTCATCGATCCGGTCAGGTCCTTGACCCTGACCACGGTTGCCTCCCGGCCGGCGATCCAGATCGCCTCCAGGTAGTCCTCGAGGCTGGCTGACAGCTGCGTCATGGCGTTCTCCCCTGGATATAGGTAAGACTAACTTTCATACCTAATGCTATATTTAATACGGTACTCTATCTTTGTCAACAACAAGGTGGAAGATTGCCCGGAGGTGCCTGGAAAAACGGGGTTATCGGAGGGTGAGGCCGGAGCGGATCACTATCCTTTTGGGCGAAGGCCAAGAAGAAGTGCAGCCGCAAACAGGACTAGGAGGGCGGGAAGGCCGGGGCCGGAGAGGGACAGGGGCGAGATGCTGCAATCGGACGCCCCGGAGGGAAGGCAGCTTTCGTCCCTGCTCTCCACCGTGATCGGCTCGGAATAGTCGTCGATCCACGTGACCGGCTCGCCGTCCTTGATGAGCTGGTAGTAATACGTGCCGGGCGCCACGCAGACGTCGGCAAGCTGGGCGTCGTAATGCGTGACGCCCTCACTGAACGAGTCCGGGCTCGTGTCGAAATCATCGCACTTGACCGTTGCCACGGCCGCAGTGTCCTGGTCGCCGGGATCGATCATCTTATTATAATCCTCTCCCGTGAGCGCGGTGCCCCTGTACAATGTTCCGGACGGGCATCCCATGCCCGCCGAGCGGACCCTGAGCACAACGTTCTGCGTGCCCTCCTCCTGCTCGGCCTGAACACTCGGCGTGGGGATGGGGTTGGCGTCGAGCCCGACAGCGAGCAACAGGGCAAGGGCGGGGATGAGAGCGGCTGCTCCAGTTAGTGTCTTGCGGTTTTTCATGATGTCACCTCCTGCGTTACAATAATCGCAAACCGTGTGCCGGGCCACTTTATTTTGTTTGACCCCCTGTTAAGGGGCTTTTTCAGCAATTGCCGGAGGAGGTGTGCCGCCCCATGGCACAGGTATGGGTTGAAATGCCGGAAAACTGACAGGCGCGGGCCTACCGCTGCATGGGCGGCTGAAGCCGCCCTACCCATGGCAAAAGAAAAAATTACCCGATGGTAATCCTGTTGCCGCCCACGGCCTTGCTCTTGTACATCATCTGATCTATTCGCGCAGGGCAAGGGCGAACGGCATGGGACCCGGTCTACTGCTCGAGCATGAATGGAATCTCGCCCTCGAACGGGATCTGAAGCGTGCAGTCGGCGTATTCGGCCAGGCATGTGACCTTGCAGTTGGAATCTTCGACCTTTTCCTTGCCTGTCTTCTTAACGCAATTCTTGCCGCACTTGGCCTTGTCGGACTCGCACTTTTTGGACTTGGCCTCGGCCTTTTTCCTTTCGTTCTGCCTTCTCATGTTGGTTTTCTTGATTTCATTAGGTGTCGCCGGGTACCCGTAGACCGCCACGGCAAACCAGCAGAACTCGTATTCCTCGGAGAGGTGCTTGAATTTCACGGTAAGCGTGTTTTCACCCGCCGTGTGCTTGCTGTCCAGGCAGAAGTCCTGGACCCAGCCGTTGCGGCCCACGTCGGCCGGCGCACCGTCATCGTAAACAATTTTTTTTGATTGGGGATCGGTGAGCGTGTATTTCGTGGCGCAGTTGAGAGAGGCGATCAGGAGATGGTAGCACGTTTTCGGCCCCGTGGTGAAATTCACGTTCCAGGTCTGCGCGTTGCTGCTGGCTATCTCATGAAAAATAGGCGCTTTTCCCTGCAGGGGCTGCGGCACGTTCATGTGGTCCTTGGAAAGGATATCGTTGAGCTTGGGCTCGACCAGCTTGCGCTCCTCCTCCTTCAGGTCAACGGCGCCCGTGGCCTTGAGGTACAGCCTCACGTCCCTTCCCGCCTTCCACCCGAGCTTCTCGGCCTTGCCCGACAGGATAAGGATGTGGCCGCCCGACGCGTTGAGGTTGCTGTAAATCTGCAGATCGCCGGCCAGCGACTCCCACACGCACAGGCCCCACACGACCCTCCGCTTGCGCTGATCCCCGTCCTTGGCCGTGATCTCCATGAAGTCCGAGCCTGTTTCCACGACCTGCTCGGAATGCTTGAAACTGACATTCACGTCATC
>JBDRLK010000282.1:0-8545 GCA_043813155.1 Pseudomonadota bacterium
GGCTGGCAAGGCGCGGGGTCCCCGTCACGACGGAGGCATAGTCGTTCTATGTCGACGAGTGACGGGGTGCAGCAACGCAGCCAGCCGGGATGGATCGGCGTCCAGAAGTGGGAAGTTATTTTTTCGCGAGCCCTAAGTCCATTAATCTGAAAATAATGTGAATATGGGGAATTTTTCTGCGGTCTTAGTGCTTGTAACAGGGAAGGCGTCGGGCTATTAATTTTGCATTCAGGAGAACGCTAAATTTACAGTCCGACCCCTGAAAAAAAATGAGGTGAGCCATGAAGTTGAAAAACCGGGTCCTTAATTTTCTTCTCATTGTATTACTTGTCGCCTGCAGCGGCACGTCGAGACACAAAGGCGTGTCGTCGGGAAGGACGATCGAGATCGACCCCTCGGCCAGGAAGGCCAAGGCGGTCATGTCAGAAATGCCGCTCAAGGTGCTTTTCGCCACGCCGCGCGGCAGCGTGTCGGGGCAGCCCGAGATCTCGATCAGCTTCAGCCTTCCCATGAAGGAGCTGGGCAGGGCCGACGACAGCCAGCTTTTGGACGGCAAAAAGCCTTTCACCATGACGCCTGAGCTCGAGGGTGAGTACAGGTGGCTGGGCTCGCGCACGGTCATGTTCGCGCCCGCGGGGCCCATCCCGCAGGCCACGCCCTTCAAGGTGCAGGTGCCGGCCGGCCTGAAAGCCGTCAACGGCAAGGTGCTCGAGGAGCCCTACTCCTGGGAGTTCAAGACACCGCCTCCCATCGTGGTCAACCACAATCCGTCGCAGGGCTATCAATGGGCGGTCAAGGACCAGGAAATAGAACTGTACTTCAACCAGAAGGTGGACCCGGACGAGCTGAAGAAACAGACGAAAATCTTATATTCCAACCAGTTCCAGCGGGACACGGAAGTTGCGTTCAGCGCATCGAAGATCGAAAAGTACGACAATCCCTCGTACCAGGGCGCTGCCCTGAAGCTCAACCCGAAAACCAGCTTTCCCCTTCATTCACGCATAACCGTCATGATCGACGGCGAGCTGAAAGGCATGGAAGGCCCCATCCCCATGGGGACGGACACATCATTCCACTTCAACACCTACGGCCCCCTGAAGGTGACGGAGTACCGCTGCGGGTGGTACTACGACTCGTCCAACCAGCCGCTCACCGAGATCACCTGCGATCCCGAAACATCCATCACCCTGCAGCTGACGGGCAGGATAGACCCGAAAAACGTCGAGAAACAGGTGTCCGTCAGCCCGGCAGTCAAGAACATGAAGTTCAGCAAGTACAGCGAGAAAATGGACCACATCACCATCGACGCCGACTGGAACCCGGGCGCGAAATACGAGATCACGATCAAGCCGTCGCTGAAAGACGAGTTCAAACAGAAGATCGAGGGCAACCGCAAGTTCAAGCTGACCACCAGGGATTACTCGCCGCGCTGGCACATGAAGTTCGACGGCGAGGTGCTCGAGGACACCCAGGGCATGAAGCTCCCCGTCTCCCAGCTCAACATGGAATCGCTCAACGTCAGCCTGCTTCACCTCAATACGCCCGAAGACGTCATCAAGATAAGGGAAGCGCACAGGAACCTGCAGCACAATGAGCTGCGCACCATGATCGAGCGGTGGGACGGCGCGCAGAACTTTGCGCTGAAATACCCCAAGAAGAAGAACACGGCTTCCATCGGCATGGTGGACCTGGCCAAGGCAACGCGCGGAAAATCCCGCAGCGGCCTCTACGTGCTGCGCCTGCAGGGTCCCACATCCTATGATTACGGGACCAGCTTCGTGAGGCTCACGGACATCGGGGTCAACACGAAAACCTCGGCCGACAGGGTGATCGTGTGGGCCACGTCGCTCGACAAGGGCAAGCCGCTTGGGGACGCCAGGGTCACGGCCCGGGACCGCAGCGGAAAAGTGCTGTGGGAAGGCAAGACCGACGCGGACGGCGTGGCTTTCATTCCGGGCGACAAGCTGTGGAACGATTATTACGAGGACTCCTACTACGACAACCTGTGCCCCTACATCTTCGTCGGCAAGGGCGATGATTTCAACTTTATCAAGTACTGCGATACGGATTCCATTTCACCCTGGCAGTTCAGCGTGCCCTACAGCCGCTATGCGGGCCGGAAGCAGCTTCTCGGCACGATCATCACGGAGAGGGGCGTGTACCGGCCGGGCGAGGAGGTGCGCATGAAGGCCTACCTTCGCCATCTCGAGAGCGGCAAGCTCAGCATGCCGGCGGGCAGGAAGTTCATCATGCGCATCACGGACAGCCGCGGCAATGAAGTCCTGAAGAAAGGATTCAAGGCCTCGGCTTTCGGCAGCTTCTCCTTTTCCTACCCCGTGTCCACTGCAGCGCCCACCGGCTACTACTACATCGAGCTGGAACAGGAGAACACGAACCTTCGAATCTCGAAATCATTCGGCGTGGAGGAGTACAGGGTGCCGAACTTCAAGGTGGACGTAAAACCCGCGGCCCGCGGCTTCATCAAGGGCGAAGAAGCCAGGTTCGGCGTCAGTGCCGAGTACCTCTTCGGAGGCGCCATGGCGGACGCCCCCCTGGACTGGGCCATCGACTGCAGCCGGGGCTGGTTCGATTCCGAGGATTTCGAGGATTTTTCATTCGGGGACTCTTCCTCATGGTGGAAGAGCGACAGCGGCTTCGGTTACGGCTCGGGCAGCGGCAAGAGCGGCGGCAAGGGTGAGTTCGAGGGTTCGTTCGACACGAACTACGAGAACAAGTCCTCGCCCGCCTCCTGCATGGTGGAGGCGACCGCGGAAAGCGCCGACCGCCAGAGAATTGCCGGGAAGAGCAGCTTTATCGTGCACCCGGCCGCGTTCTACCCCGGCCTGGCCGTGGAGGAGAAGATCGTGAAAAAGGGGGGCACGGTAACCGCCAGGGTCGTGGCCCTGGACGCGAAAACAAAGGAAGCGCTGGAAGGAAAAAAGGTCAAGGTGACCCTTTTCCGGCGAAACTGGCAGCGCGTGGAGAGTGAGGGGCTCTATGAAGACTATTACGTGGACTGGGAGCCCGTGGACAAGAAAGTGGACAGCTGCACCGTGACCACGGAAGCCAAGCCCGTGACCTGTCCCTTCACCGCGCCCAAGGGCGGCGAGTACATCCTCAAGGCAGAGGCAAAGGATGAAAAGGGCAACGAGGTGTTCTCGTCCATCGAGCTGTGGGTGAGCGGGCAGGCGGACGACATTTCCTGGTGGACCTCCAGGGACGTGGACATGAAGCTGCAGCCGGACAAGAAGCTCTACGACGTGGGCGACACGGCAAAGATACTCGTGCAGAGCCCGTTCCCCGAGTCCGAGGCGCTCATCACGGTCGAGCGCGAGGGCGTGCTGAAGCATTTCACGAAAACATTCACGTCCCACGCGCCTCTCGTGGAGATCCCCATCACCGAGGACATGCGGCCGAACGTGTACGTGGCCGTGTCCGTCATCCGGGGCCGGACCAAGGCTGCCCCGGCCCAGGGCGGCCCGGACCCCGGCAAACCGTCGGTCAAGGTCGGGTACGCCACGCTGAACGTTGAAATCGAAGACAAGAGGCTCGACCTGGCCATCAAGACCGACCGCGACGAGTACCGGCCCGGGAACAAGGTCAAGGTGGACATCGACGTCAAGGGCAAGGACGGCAAGGGCCGCAAGAGCGAGCTTGCCGTGTTCGTGGTGGACGAGGCGGTCCTGATGCTGACCGGGTTCAGGCTGCCCGACCTGGCGGCCATGTTCTACGGGACGCGCGAGCTGGGCGTGACCAACGCGGACTGCAGGCGGTCCATGCTCCAGAGGCGCAAGTTCGGCACGGAAAAGGGCGAGGCCGGCGGAGGCGGCGGGGATTACGAGGAGGAGGACGCGGTGCGAAAATTCTTCGAGACCACCGTGTTCTACGACCCGGACGTGAAGACCGACGACGAGGGCAGGGCAACGGTCTCCTTCAAGCTCAAGGACAACCTGACCACCTACAGGGTCATGGCCATAGCCCAGACAAAGGACAACAGCTTCGGAAACGGCAAGTCGAAATTCCGGGTGAACAAGCCGCTGCTCGTCAAGACGGCGCTGCCGCGCTTCACGCGCACGGACGACAGGTTCGAGGCGGGCGTGCTCGTTCACAACAATACGGAAAAGCCCATGGACGTCACGGTAAAAGCTTCGGCCGAGGGCATCAAGCTCACGGGCGAGACCGTTAAAAAGCTTTCCGTCCCGCCAGGCGGCGCCGAGGAAGTGACGTTCAATTACAGGGCCGAGCACCCGGGCGAGGCGAAGTTCACGTTCCACGCAACCCAGGTGGGCGGCAAGAACAAGGACGCGGTCGAGCGGACCCTGGCGGTGCAGGCCCCGTCCGTGACCGAGGTCGTGGCCACCTACGGGTCCACGGAAGAGGGCGTGCTCGAGGGAATCGGCGAGCTCAAGAACGTGCGCACCGACGTGGGCGGGATCAACCTGAAGCTGGCCTCCACCGCCTTCGTGGGGCTCGACGAGTCAATCGACTCGCTCGTGAGCTACCCTTACGGCTGCGCCGAGCAGAAAACAAGCCGCCTCATCCCCATGATCGCGCTCGAGGAGATCATCAAGCAGTACAACATGCCCGTGGACATCGACCGCGAAAGGCTCAAGCAGACCGTCAAGGACCTGGAGAAGATGCAGAACTATGACGGCGGGTGGGGCTACTTCAAGGACGCCGCCTGCGCCTACCCCTGGCTCAGCGCCTACGTGCTCTGGGGCCTTTACCACGCAAAGGAGAGGGGGTTCGAAGTCAGCGACCACGTGATCGAGAGGGGCGCCGAGTGGCTCGGCAAGGTGCTGAGGGACGGCTACTGGTGCTCGACCATTCCGGCCTGGTGGCAGAGCGTTTCGCTGCCCACCAAGGTGTTCATCGTCGATGTGCTGGCGTCCATCGGAAAGCCGGCCCCGTCCTACCACGACCACCTGTACGAGCGGCGCGAGGAGCTGCCCCTGTTCTCCAAGATCCTGCTGGCCGAGGCCATTTACCTGGAAGCCGCGGGTAACGAGCGCGGCAAGCTCATGAAGATCGACAAGGACAAACGCGAGAGGGTCGAGGAGCTTCTTCGCGACGCGCTTGGCAACGTGAAGCAGACGCCATCGTCCGCGCACCTGACGGAAAACCTGGGCGATGATTTCAAGGTGATCATGTACTCCCACACGCGCAGCACGGCCATGGCGCTCAGCGCTCTTTTGAGGATCGACCCGGACCACTTCCTGGTCGAAAAGATGGTCAAGTGGATGCTCGAGGCGCGCGGGAAGGACGGCACCTGGGGCACCACGCAGTCCAATGCCTACGCCCTGCTCGCGCTTTCTGATTACTGGAAGGCCAGGGAGAGCGTGAAGCCGGACTTCGTTGCCTCCGTGCTCATGGGCGAGAGCGAGCTTTTCTCGTCGGTCTTCGAGGGAAGGGACCTGAAAGCGGAGACAGCCTACGTTTCCATGGACAAGCTCGTGGAAAACATCCCCCAGAAGATCCTGTTCACCAAGGACGGCGACGGCAGGCTGTACTACTCGGCATCGCTCGAGTACGTGCCGACCCACATGCCAAGCGAGCCCCTGGACCGCGGCATTTACGTGGAGCGCGCCTACTATCCTCTCGAGGACTTCAAGAAGTCAAAACCCGAGGCGGGCGAGCTGCCCACGGGTGTCTTCGAGGTCAAGGCGGGCACGAACATGGTGGTCCAGCTCACGGTCGTGACAACGGGCAGGCGCCATTTCGTGGTCGTGGAGGACCAGCTCCCGGCCGGCCTCGAGGTCATCAACACGCGGTTCAAGACGACGTCGCTCATGGACGTTAAAGAGCTGAGCGAGGCGGCCGGCAACCAGCTGGGCGGCTACAGCGGGTACACGAGCAGCACCAAGCCCTGGTGGAGCAACCCGTTCTATCACGCCGAGTTCTATGACGACAGGTTCGTGACCTTTGCCGACGAGGTGCAGCCCGGCATTTACCGCTACTCGTACCTTGTGAGGGCAACCACGCGGGGCGATTTTCTAGCGCCGCCGGCCAAGGCCGAGGAAATGTATCAGCCCGAGGTGTTCGGAAGGACGGGCACCGTGAAGTTCAAGGTGAAGTAGCTTTTTTAATCCCGGGTAGGGGAGCCTTTAGGCTCCCATCCTTCGGGAGGCTAAAGCCTCCCCTACCCACGAGGGGGGAAGAACCGCATGGCAAAAACCATCAAAATACTCGCCGGCCTCCTGATCCTCCCGGTGGAGGCTTTCGTGGGCCTGTATTTTGCCTTTTTCATGGGCTCGGTCGCGTTCGAGCTGGCCGAGGAAGACGCGGATCGTTTCCTCGATCCGTCGAGGGTCGCCTCGCTCGTGGTCAGGGACCGCAACGGCACCGTGCTTCGCGACACGCCGTCCTCCGAGACCGAGACCAGGGCGAAATGGGTGAAGCTCGAGGATATTTCCTGGAACATGGTGAGCGCCGTGCTGGCTGCCGAGGATCACAGGTTCTTTGACCACGGCGGCGTGGACCCGCTGGCCATGGGCAGGGCGATGCTGGCCAATATCAATGCGGGCAAATTCGTGGAGGGAGGCTCGACCATCACGCAGCAGGTCGTCAAGGTGGCCACGGGCGGCAGCATGGACCGCACCGTCAGGAGGAAGCTCATGGAGACGGCCGGCGCCATGTTCATCGAGAGAAAATTCGGCAAGGAGCGCATCCTCGAGGCGTACCTGAACTGGGTGGTGTTCGGCAACCTGACCCGCGGCGTGGGCGCGGCCGGCAGACTCTATTTCAACAAGCCGCCGAAGCACCTGACCATCAGCGAGGCCGCGGCCCTGGCCGCCCTGCTCAGAGCCCCCACGGCCATGAACCCCTACACCCACCCCGAAAAACTGGAGAAGCGGAGGCGCTGGATCCTGGAGAGGATGCTGGATCTCGGAATGATCGCAAGCAAGGATTACACTTACAGCAAGAAGCACCCGCCCGAGTACGTGCCGCCGAGCCACCCGTTCCTGGCCCCTCACCTGGTGGAGGAGGTGCTCGAGAAAGCCGGGCAGCAGAAATTCGCGGCCGGCGAGATCGTCGCCACCATCGACGGCAAGCTCCAGGACGAGGTGGAGCACCTGGCGGACAAGATGATCGAGAAGGTCAGGCACCTGGACATCAGCAACGCGGCCGTCATTGTGATCGACAACGAGTCCGGCGAGGTTTTGGCCTACGTGGGCTCGTCGGCGTACTTCGACGAGGAGCGCGAGGGCATGAACGACGGGGTCATGGCCTTGCGAAGCCCGGGCTCCACGCTCAAGCCGTTTATCTACGCCGCGGCGTTCGAGAGGGATTCTTACCCGTCCCTCGTGACCGAGGACGTCGAGACGGCGTTCTCGACGCCCATCGGCATGTACAGGCCTCGCAATTACGACGGCCTCTACCACGGCCCGGTCAGGCTGCGCGTGGCTCTGGGCAGCAGCTACAACATCCCGGCGGTCAAGCTCGTCTCCGAGTTGGGGACCGGCCATGTCCTGGACGTGCTCAGGAACGCAGGCCTGGAATCGCTGGACAAGGCGCCCGACCATTACGGTGTTGCCATTGCCGTGGGCGACGGCGAGGTGTCGCTCTTCGAGCTCGCCTCGGCCTACGCGGCCCTGGCAAGGGGAGGGTTTTGGAAGGAGCCGGCGTTCATTAAATCCGTCTTCGATGCCGAGGGGAATGAAGTGAGGCTGGTCTCCCGGCCCGGCCGAAGGGTGTTCAGCCCGCAAGCCAGCTACCTGGTGTCCGACATCCTGTCCGACCCTGCCGCGCGAACGCCCGGCTTCGGACGGGCGGAGGTTTTTAATTTCCCGTTCCCCGCGGCCGTGAAAACCGGTACGAGCAGCGATTACCGCGACAACTGGACCGTGGGCTATTCATCGGAAGTGACCGTGGGCGTGTGGGTCGGCAATTTCTCGGGCAAGCCCATGGGCAACGTGTCCGGCATCACGGGCGCGGGCCCTCTTTTCTACCAGGTCATGAAAGCAGCCATGAAAGGCAGGGAAGGCCGCGGGTTCGAAGCTCCGGCCGGCATCGTCACCAGCCGGGTCTGCCCCCTGAGCGGCCGGGAGGCCGGGGAGCACTGCCGCGCTGCATACGAGGAAAAATTCATCGAGGGAAGGGCGCCGGAGGGGGCCTGTTCCTGGCACGTCGCCGGCAAGGGCGGCACGGTTCACGAGCTTTTCCCGGAAGCGCTCATCCCCTGGGCCATGGCCGCGGGCCGCTACGACCCGACCGCGTACGAGCTTGCAGCGCAGGACGGCGCAGCCGCCGGGCAGGGAAGCGCGGCGCTGACCATCAGCTCGCCGCGCGAGGGATCGGCCTTTATCATCAACCCCGACGTGCCCGGGCAGTACCAGAGGCTGAAAGTTCACGTGGCCGGCGCCAATCCAGACGACAATGTGAAACTGTACGTGGACGGCAGGCTGTTCGAAACATCGGCCCGGCCCTTTGTTTTCACCTGGACCCTGGCTCCGGGCGAGCACACGCTCGAAGCCGATACAAAGCACGCCCGGAGCCCGCCCATCACCATCTCCGTGCATTGATGTGGCCCTCGGCCCGCCTGTAG
>JBDRLK010000283.1:0-4612 GCA_043813155.1 Pseudomonadota bacterium
GATGGACGTGACGCCGGGAACGCTCAAGTCAAAGGGCGGGATGTCGTATCCAAGGCGCCTGACCCATGGCAGGAGGAAACCTCCCAGGCACGCGTCCACGTGAAAGGGGATGCCCCTTTCATCGGCAACGGCGGCCAGCCCGGTTATGGGATCGACAACGCCGTGAGGATAGGCCGGGGCCGAGCCGACCATGAGAATGGTGTTGTCGTCCACGGCTTTGCGGGCGGCCTCCACGTCGGCCCTGAAGCTCTCGTCCACGGACGCGTGGACCGCGTCCACGCTGAAATAATGCGCCGCCTTTTCGAAAGCAGGGTGCGCGGTGATCGGCAGGACCATGTTGGGGCTCTTGACTTCGGGCCGCTCCGCCCTCGCCTTTTCACGGGCCGTCTTGACCGCCATGAGGATGCTCTCCGTTCCGCCCGACGTCATGCTGCCCGAGGCGGCCGCGCCGCCGCCCAGCAGCTTCGCGGTCATGGACACCACCTCGTTTTCAAACCGCCGCAGGCTGGGAAACGCCAGGGGGCTGAGGCCGTTCTCGGACATGAACATGGTGTACGCCTCCTTGACAAGGGACAGCAGCTCGTCCCCGCCGCAGTACACGAGGCTGAACGTTTTTCCGCTGCGCCAGTCCGCGTCCTGCGCGGCCATCTTTTTCATCCTGGTAATGATCTCGTCCTTCGACGATTTCTTTGTTGGCAGCTGCACTCCGAACGATCCTTTCGGTTTTTACGTCAAATAATTTTTTGGGGCAGGGGAGGCATCGGCCTCCCGAAGAACAACAGGAAAAGATTATAGGCTTTCTTCCTCTTCAACGCAATCGAACCGCTTGCGAAGAAGATTACGGAACGACGCCGAGGGGGGTGTCCGGGCGGGCAAAGGCCACGAGGACAAAATCGTCCGTCAAGAGCCCGAGGTCCGCCAGCGACTGCGGGGACAGGTCGATGATGCGGCCCGTGCTCGTGTTCGGCCCCCAATCGACCGGCCTCACGACGATCTGCACCCCGGTTACCGGGTTGGTCACGACGATGCGCACGTCCTGCCAGAACGTGCGGCCGTTGGGCGAATAGTTCCAGCGCATGGCCGCGTAGTAGTAGTCCTCGGGCCGCGAGGCGAGCGTGCCGGCGGCGGGGTTCACGGGGTCGTTGAGCTGCCTGGCGATCTCGCCCGTGATCGCGCATGTCTCCGTGGGGCCGACGCCCATGTCGTCGGGCCCGCCGAACCACGATATGCCGCCGCGCACCCAGTCCGATCCCTCGTAGGTCACGACTTCGCCGTAGGGCTCGTACGATATGCCGAGCGTGGAGCGCAGCGTCCCGTTGTACAGCCCGCTGCGAGGAATCTCGGACCCGCTCTGCGTCAGGCCCCCGTAAACCCCGTCGACCTCGGGCGGGTCCTCCCCTCCCGAGCAGTCGTGCGTGGCCGAAAACCGGTAGCGTACGCTCGTGGGCAGCGAGCCGCGGAACCCGGCGTCCAGTATGTCCCAGCCGGTCACGTACACGTACGCGCTCATGTCGCGCGCTGCCTCCAGCGTCACCCGGGCCGCGCTCCCGCCCCGGCCGTCGTCGGGATCGACCACCGCCACGTCCGGGTGCAGCGCGGCCGTCTCGCCGCCGTACACCAAGGCGCCGGCGCGGTCGCTGACGAGAAGCGCGGGCGCGAAATCGCCGGCCGTTCTCTCGAGCCGCAGGGTCAGGGGCCCGCCCGCGGGCAGGGTCACGCTGTAGCGGTGCACGCTGAAGCGGCCCGACGAGAAATCCTCGCTCATTGTCCATGCGCCGCACGTCGTGAAGGAGGCGGACGGGTCCCAGCAGCTCGCAACGCCGCAGGGCCACAGCGTGTCCCAGCACACCTCGGTCCCCACTTCCCCGCGCCACGTGCATGCGTCCGCGCCCGCCCCGCACGCCCCAAGTGCCGAGCACCAGCCGCATCCCGCCGCGGCCTCGCAGGCGCCGCAGGCCAGATCGGTGCACGTGACGTCCGGCGGCGGGTCGTCCGGCGGGTCATCGCCCCCCGAGCAGTCCTGGGTTGCCGAAAGCCTGTAGCGGGAGCTCGTGGACAGCGCGCCGCTGAATCCCGCGTCAAGGATTTCCCAACCCGTCACGTAAACAAGGGCGTCGAGGTCGCGCTCTGCCTCCAGCGTCACCTCGGCCGCGCCGGCTCCGCGGCCGTCGCTGGACGCCCTGACCGCCACGTCGGCGTGAAGCGCCTTCGCCTCGCCCCCGTACACCATGCCCCCCGAGCGGTCCGTGACGAGCAGCGCCGGCGAAAAGGAGCCGCCCGTGCGCTCGAGCCGCAGGGTCAGCGGGCCGCCTGCCGGCAGGGTCACCCAGTAGCGGTGCACGCTGTAGCGGCCCGACGAGAAATCCTCGTCCTTGCTCCACGCGCCGCACGCGATCAGGGCTTCCGACGGGTTCCAGCAGGTTGCCGTGGAGCAGGGCCAGAGCGTGTCCCAGCACACGTCCGCTCCGACTTCGCCGCGCCAGGCGCAGCCGTCCGAGCTCGCGATGCAGCCGCCGGCAGCGGCGCACCAGCCGCAGCCCGCGGCCGTCTCGCACCACGCGCAGTTCAGGCCTTCGCACGAGCCGTCCGGGGGCGGGTCTTCGGCAGGCGGCTCCTCGGGCGGGGAATCGTCGGGCGGGCTGTCGAGCGAGGATCGCTGTCCGATGGCCAGCATGTCGTCGAGGCGAACGGCCAGGTTGTCTCCCGGGCAGTTCGTGGACGCGCCCGGGTAGTCCCGGTGCCCGCGCACGCGATCCGTGTTGAGCGTTATGCCGAAAAGATTCGAGAGCGTGCCCAGCAGCCGGCCGCCGGCGTCGATCATGACCTCCGGGGGATGCGGGGGCGGGTAGGAGCTGCAGCCGCTCGGGTGAAAGCACCCGATGAACGATATGCCGATATTTCCCGTGTTCTGGCCGCCCACGTGCGCGCCGATCAGGTGCAGCGGCCGCCCCTCGTAGATCGAGCCGTCGATGCCGACCAGGAAGTGGTAGCCGATGTCGCACCAGCCTCGCGAATCCATGTGGTAGCGCTGGATCGCGCGAACCTGCTGCTGCGGGTTTTCCGACGGTGTTACCGTGTAATGCACGGCCATGCGGGTCTTGCTGTCCGTGGAGCTGCAGCGCGTGGACCGGGCTCCCCACTCCTCGCGCGTGACAATACCCAGGCCGCGCAGCTCCGAGCGTATCTCGAAGACCTGTGTGCCGGGGTCCTCCTCCGGCTGCTCCTGCTCGTAATCCGGGTCGCCGGGAACCACGGCCGAGAACTGCAGGAGCCTTATCGCGTCGACGGCATCAACATGAAGGCGAAGCTGGCCCGCGATGCCCGCGGTACCGAAATCCGCGGTAGCAACATAAAAGATGCTCTCGCTCCACGTGACGCCCAGGGCAATCCAGTCCGTCCCGTACTCATCCTGCACAATGATGCGCGCCTCGACGGCCGGCATGTCGCGCTCGTCCACGAGCTGGATGAGCGCACCGACCCTGCTCGCCCCCAGCGGCGCGTCGAGGATCGGCGAGACCAGCCAGTCGCCGTCGCGCGTCCACTGCGCCGCGATCTCGTCACGCGAGTACATCTGCTCCTGATCGTCCGGGTCTGCCAGCGGACTGTAAACATCCGGCGAAGGGCTCACGCACCCGGCGGCCGCGGCGAGAATGATGACTTGAACAAGCCCTAAAACCCGATTCCTTGGAATGCGTTTTTCGCCCATGTTATTTACCTCTCTTCGCTTTTCATTGAATCTGTATTGAAATTTCCGTGCCAGGCTCGAATAACTATGCCGGGTCCGCGTAACCCATTGATAATAAAGTGAATTGTCAATATTCTATTTTCCCGGCTGCATGCTCCAGCCTCACTTCAGCACATGATCTGTGCATTCCTCTCATTGTTAGATAGGGTCAGCCTCAAGCAACTATCATTTTCAAGCGAACATCGCCGTGTCAGGCCTGTTTCTCCCATTTCCCCGGATCCGGGCCTGGAAACAGTGATCATCCCTTTGTCTGAATCCCATCAAACGCTGATCCAAAATGCACAATGTTTGTGCTCGTTGTGCAACGTGTTTGATTCGATTATATTTTGTAATCGTACAAACTGTTGTGGTCCCTTTGTACGGCGCCCCGCAAGTTCGGGACCAGCCCAGGAGCCTGTCTGAGAAATGGCCCGTCATGAGGGGCGCGAGCGCGGCCGCAGTAGAGTGGTGGTCCCTGACTTGCGGGGGGCCGTACTTGGTTTTCGACCGATGTTATACATAGTGGTTTGCAGCTCCAGTAATAGTGCATAAAAATTCCGGAATTGGGCCGCTATTGCCCTGGTTACACCGGAACACGGTATATTCGCCTATCATGCACAGTGCTTGTGCATTATCCGGTCTTCATTAGCCGGCGAGAAAGCGCATGGATTGAACTTTAAATACGATTTCAAAGGTTTTTTTCGAAATGCCTGGGATCGGTATTAATTTTGCACTAGTATCAGAATGAAAAAGTGCGCAATGAATTTGGCTTTGATGAAAAGGAAAATAATATGAGCGGAAAATCTGGATTGCATGTGATACTTTCCGTTGTGGCGGCCGCTGTTTTCGCCCTGGCCTGTGATACCGAGGACCTTGTTTTCGATGGCG
>JBDRLK010000284.1:0-9828 GCA_043813155.1 Pseudomonadota bacterium
TCCCAGCTCATAGAGAAGCTGTTCAAATTTTAATACGACTTTTCCGGAGGAAACCATGGCAACGGGAATCAAAGACAAAGTGGCCATCATCGGCATGGGTTGCACGCGCTTCGGCGAGCGCTGGGACGCGGGTCCCGAGCAGCTCATGGTGGAGGCGTTCGAGGAATGCATAGGGGACGCGGGCATAGATAAAAATGAGATCCAGGCGGCCTGGTTCTCCACGTGCATCGAGGAGGTCAACGTGGGCAAGAGCGCCCTCCCCCTGCCCCTGACCCTTCACCTGCCGTTCATACCGGTGACGCGCACGGAAAATTTCTGCGCCAGCGGCACCGAGGCGTTCAGGGGAGCGGTGTACGCCGTGGCCTCCGGCGCCTATGACACCTGCCTTGCCCTGGGCATGGAGAAGCTGAAGGATTGCGGATACGGCGGCCTGCCCAACTTCGGCTCCAATGCCGGGGCCCTGAACTGGCTGTGGTTCCCGAACATGACGGCTCCCGGCGCATTCGCCCAGCTGGCCTCGGCATACTCCGCGAAATACAACATACCCGAGGACGATGTGAAGCGCGGTATGGCCCATGTCTCAGCCAAGAGCCACTCCAACGGCGTGCTCAACCCCAAGGCCCACCTGAGAAAGGCCGTGAGCGTGGACCAGGTCCTCGCGTCCCCCATCATCGCACACCCCCTGGGGCTTTTCGACTGC
This sequence comes from Pseudomonadota bacterium, assembly GCA_043813155.1. Classification (GTDB taxonomy): domain Bacteria; phylum Myxococcota_A; class Polyangia; order DRWM01; family DRWM01; genus JBDRLK01. The sequence goes on from JBDRLK010000284.1 coordinate 701, forward strand.
TGCGGCGTGAGCGACGGCTCCGCCTGCGCCATCGTGACCACGGTGGAAAGGGCAAAAGCCATGAAGAAGGGCGCTGCCATCGTTTCGGTCAAGGCGCTGCAGCTGGCATTGAGCAATGGAGAGGAAATGGCCTACAACGAGTGGGACGGCGACCACTTCGTGACCACGTCAAAGTGCAGCACCAGGGCTTACGGGGAGGCGGGCATCAAAAACCCGCGGGACGAGATCAGCATGATGGAGCTGCATGACTGCTTCTCGATCACCGAGCTGGTCACGTACGAAGACCTGCACATTTCCGAGCGGGGAAAAGCCGTCAAAGACGTTCTCGACGGTTTTTACGATCGCGAGGGCAAGGGCATACCCTGCCAGGTGGACGGCGGGCTGAAATGCTTCGGCCATCCCATCGGGGCCTCGGGCCTGCGCATGCTCTACGAGATGTACCTGCAGCTGCACGGCAGGGCCGGGAAAAGGCAGATCGACAACCCCAGGTTCGGCCTCACCCACAATCTCGGGGGATTTCCAGCCATGAACATCTGCAGCATCGCAATCGTGGGGACGCTCTGAGCACGGCGCCCCGCAAGCTTGGGACCATTTAACCCCGGAGCTGAAATTTTTCACGGCAAGGTTGTGGATAACGGGATGCAATCAAAAGCTCGATGAAAAATCCTGTCGGCTTTTCTTGACTTCTCTATAGTACTCCATCCTTTCTTAAAAACGATAGCGTGGATGGAAGGACCGGGCAAACATTCTGACTATAGTAATTTTTATCGATGTTTTTATCCCGTCTTTTTATGCGTATTCCGGCCGCACCCACTGCAAAACCTTCATGGACCGCGTCGAAGGTTTATGACCTTCACGCCCTTGTGCCCGTACTTCTCCATGTCCGAATCCGTTGTATAGATAGTACTGACTCCCTCTCTCTTGAACCCTGCAAGAATCAATGAATCCATGGCCGGCGTACCGAAGCTGTGCGACAATTTCGCCCCTGACAGAAGGATGCGCGTGTCATTCATCCAGGCAATCAGGCATACCGCCCCGATCCCGTCATGCAGGATATTCATGGCGTTCCTGGCAATTTTTCCTTTTAACGAGAGCCGCTCAAGCTCGAACAGGGTAAGACACGAAACAACCGCGTCATCCTCTCCATCCAGCAGCGACTGCCATATGTTTCCGGCTTTTTCATTACCTTCGAGCAGCATTATAAAATAACCCGTGTCAAGACCTGTCATCGTGTCTTCTTTCCTTTTGAAGCTCTTCCAGGATATCGTCAGCCACCCTGGTCTTTCCGGCGAGCTCCAGCACTTTCTTTCCAAGTTTCCTTTTCCTCTTCTCCTTCAGGTAATAGGCCGCTGCTTCCGTAACAAGCGAGGATACCGACCTTTTCTCATTCCTGGCGGCCTTTTTAATTTCCTTTTCAAGGTCAACCGGTATGTGCAGAGTCAATCTCATTGGACGTTCTCCTTATTATGCGCATATCTTAAGCGCATAATATCAGTATGGAACGGCGGCCGGGAGAAGTCAAGTAATAACAAGGAAAATATCCCGAACCTATTTTCTTAACAAGCGATCATGAGTATTATAACTGTCGATAACGGATTTTCTCTGTAAGAACATGCTCGAAATCCAGCTCAACATGAACTCCCCTGTAGAAGACGTGCTGGCGTTCAAGACCTGCTGCGGCCTGCAGATGTTCGACGCAAACCTGGAGATCCTCATAACCAACCGGGGGAAAAAGCCGGCCCTGCTGACGGGCTGGTTCGACCTGGAGGGCGACGGTGAAAGCAGGCGCATAAGCGCCGTGATGCCGCCCGGCGAGCAGCGCATCAAGCCCGGGGAGATCAAGGCCTTCTACTGCCAGATGGACGAGAAATTGTGGCAGAAATCCCTCAGGCTCGTGGTGCAGGACGACATGGGCAACAGGTACGCAGCGCAGATTCGCCACTGAAGCTGAAAGAGAGGAAAACCGTCCATGAAAGGTGAGACCATTGACCTGGCCTACGGTCCCAGGCCCCTGACCATTCCCAGGTACCCGAACGTGGTCCAGGTGCTCGAGCGCAACTTCATGGAGGGCGTGAAGGATCTCGGTGAGGAGCTTCGCAGGGCGCTGCGCGAGCCCATCGGTTCGACCAGGCTGCGCAACATGGCGGGTGGCGGCGACACGGTCACCCTCATGATCAGCGACGCGGCCAGGATTTACCCGAGGCGCGAGATGGTCGAAGCGGTTCGTGAAGAGATCTCCCACATTCCCGACTCGAGCATCACGATTGTCATAGCAACGGGCAATCATGCGGCCGGCGATCCCGAGGAGCTCGGCCTGGGGGAAGATATCCTGAAACGCTACCGCATCATCAACCACAACTCGCGAAACTTCCTGAACATGCAGTACATGGGCCTCACGCCGGCAAGGGAAAGGTGGTATTTCGCGAAATCCGCGGCAGTGGAATTCCTGAAGGCCGCCGCCGAAAGGGCAAAGCGCCTGAGCTTTATTCACGGCGACAGCGGCAGAAGCGGCACGATCACGTTCAAAACAGCTTCCATGGGCCTGGTAGCGTCGCTGCAGACCCCGGTTTTCATCAACAGGATTGTCGCGAAAAGCGATGTGAAAATCGGGCTCGGCCAGATAAAGCCGCATTACTTTGCCGGCTACGCCGGGGGGGCGAAGAGCTATCTGCCCGGTATCTCCTGGATCACGACAATCGGGATCAACCACTTCATGAAAACCCATCCGCGCTCCAGGCTCGGCATTATCAAGGGCAACCACGTTCGCGCGGACATGGAGGCGGCCGTGCGCCTGTGCGGCAGGACGTTCATACTGAACATCGTCAAGAACGGGGAAGGCGACGTGGTCCGCGCCGTGGCCGGCGACGTGGTGGAAGCCCACAGGGCGGGCGTGGACGTGTGCAAGAAGATATCGATCGTCAAGGCAAGGAAGACCGAGGTGGTCATCGCGTCGTTCAAGAGGCCCGCCAGCATGAACATCTACCAGATGACTAAAGCCGTTGCCACGGCGCTCAAAGCGGTGAAGGACGGGGGCGTGATCATCTGCGCGGGCGACTGCAGCGAAGGGACGGGGAGCCTCAGGATAATCAACGAGGTCATATTCAATCTCGGAATGTCCCGGTACCTGCCGCCGGGCACCGACGTGCTGCTCGTGTCGGACCTGCCGGCGGAAGAGGTCAATAAAACATTTTTCAGGTACGTCGAATCGGTTGACAAGGGTATTGAATTCGCCGGGAGGAAGCTCAAATCCGATTTTTCCATAACGGTCATCCCGAACGCGGACATGCTCATTCCCGTGACCGAGGACGACGATCCCGACGGCTGGTGACAGCCCCTCCCACGGGCCGCCATGCAACATAGGAGCAAATGAAAAACATGACAGGGGCCGAAGCAATCGTAAAAACACTCGAAGCGCTCGGCGTGGAGCGCGTGTTCGGAATACCGGGCGCCCAGAACATGGAGCTCTTCGATGCCTTCACGAGCTCGAAAAAACTCACGAGCACGCTCGTCACCCACGAGCTCTGCGCCTCCTTCATGGCCGACGCCATGGCCCGCGTCACGGGCCGGCCCGGGGTCTGCGCGCTGGTTCCGGGCCCGGGCATCACCAACGCGTTCACCGGGATCGGGGAGGCGCTTCTCGACTCCTCGCCCGTGGTCGTGCTCGTGCCCGCTGTCCGGGACAATATAAAAGAAAAGTTCCAGCTCCACGAGCTGGACCAGCTGTCCGCGGTCCGGCCGCTGGTCAAGGGCGTGTTTCGCACCGGGACCATCGAGGAAATTCCGCGAAAAATCAGGGAGGCCTTCAGCCTGGCGCAAAGAGGCGAGCCCGGGCCCGTTGTCGTGGAAACGCCCATGAACCTGCTCATGGAAAGCGGGCGCTGCAGCGATCCGGGGCCGGTCGAGGAAAAGGGCGGCCCGATCGACGAGGGCGCGGTGGACAGGGCGGCGGACATGCTGAAGGAAGCGAGCCGGCCGGGCATTTACGCGGGGCTAGGCGCCATGGACGCGTCAACGGAAGTAAAAATGCTGGCCGACATCCTGCAGGCGCCGGTTTCGACGACGATTTCCGGACGCGGCGTGATCCCGGAAGACCAGGCCCTTGCGGCCGGGTTCGGGTTTGGAAAATTCGGGACCGCTGCCGCGCAGAAGGCGTTCGAAAAGTGCGACACCCTCCTTGCCATTGGGTGCAAGTTCGGCGAGGTGGCCACGGGCTCCTACGGGCTCGAGCCGCCTGACAGGCTCATTCACCTCGACATAAACCCGGATACCATCGGCGCGAACCACGCTGCAGCCGTCAGGCTGTGCGGGGACTCGCGCAAGATCCTGCCGCTGCTTCTCGAAAGGCTCGAAGGTCATGAAGCAAAGCGGCGTCTCGAGCTCATCGAGCAGATCACCTCTCTCAGGGAAGAAGAGATCGAGGCCGTTAAAAACGAAAAAATGAGCAGCGACTATGTAAACCCCGCGAAATTTCTCCTGGCGCTCAGGAACCTTGCGCCGCGCGAGACCATCGTCACGACGGACAGCGGCAACCACGCCTTCTGGGTCATTCCCTATTTCCCGATCTACAGGCCGCGGACGTTCCTCTGCCCCACCGATTACCAGGCCATGGGGTTTTCCGTGCCCGCCGCGGTCGGGGCGAAGCTCGCCCTCCCGGACAGGAAGGTGATCAGCTTCGTGGGAGACGGAGGCTTTCTCATGACCGGGATGGAAACCCTCACCGCGGTAAGGGAAGGGCTGGACATCATGGTGGTGGTTTTCAACGACGGGGCGCTGGGCCTGATCAAGGAGGGCCAGAAGGAGCTTTACCGCAGGGCCACCAACACGGACCTGCAGAGTCCTGACTTCCAAAAGCTGGCCGCGTCACTCGGCATGGGCTACGTGCCCGTCCGCAGCGACAATGACATCCACGGGGCTGTCGCGGACGCCGTGTCAAAGCCGGGCTGCGTTCTCGTGGACGTGCGCGTGCGCTACTTCAAGCACACCCGCTACTTCAAGGGCGTCGCCCTTTCCAACTTCCGCAGGATGGCGCCGGGCGTCAAGCTCCGCATGGGCGCCAGGGCGGTGAAGCGAATGATCTTTTCCGACTGAAGAATGACAGGCATCATGGAGTTAAAGAACTGCACGAGGAATGAATACGGCAAATGCGATACGCCTGAAAACACGCTGGCCAGGATAAAGCGCGGATTCGAGCGCCTCGGGCTCACACCCGCGTACGAGGGACCCCGGGCCTCGAAGTCCCTCTACTGGGGAAGGGTCTTCATCGAATCGCTGCGCATTGTCTGCGAGGGCAAGGGGATCAGCGCGAAGCTGTCCGAGGCAAGCGCCCATGCCGAGCTGACCGAGCGGGTGAGCGCCGGGCTGTACTACCCGGCATTTGAAGAAGGCGTCAGGTTCCATTTGCCCGGAATCTGCAGTGAAGCGACCAACAGGTTTCTGAATTACGAATGGATGCAGGGGTACGTCCGGGCCCGTCAGGATGAGCTGGACAATCCCCTGACAATCGAGGAGCTGCTCCAAAGGGAAAAGCACCTTGGAAAGAAAGACCTGGAGGAGATCAGGGACTGCGAGATGGCCAAGCACTGGGTGGACGGCTGGTCCCTGCTCCGGAATGAAACCGTCAAGGTGCCGGTCAAGTTTGCGGCTTACATCCACGGCTCCAACGGCATGGCCGCGGGCAATACCATTGAAGAAGCCCTGATCCAGGCGGGCTGCGAGGTGCTGGAGCGCTACGCCCACATCAATATCATCAAGCCGGAAAAAGTCATCCCAACCATCGATCCCGGCTCGGTGGACATTCCCCTGGTCCGGGAGATGATCGACTTTTACGCGCGATCGAATGTCACGGTCGCCATCAAGGACCTTTCCTTTGACGGAAAGCTCCCGGTCATCGGCGTCCTGTACACCAATGACAACCTGCCTTCCGACCGCCTGGAGCACAGGACCCTGATTGCCGGGGCGTCGTTCGACCTGCCCGAAGCCCTGACCAGGTGCTTTACCGAGGGCATGCAGGGAAGGAGCACGCTTCTTTCTCCCAGGCCGCAGCTCGACAGGCCGGTTGTCCCGAAATCCCGGGTCAAGGATTACTACATGCTGATGCGGTGCGGCGTTTCGCCCACGGACATTTCCTTTTTAAGCAAGGGGGAAGTCATAAGCTTCCGGAAATGGAAGAAGAAGGACATGCTGGAGGAAATTGAAGCGCTCAAAAAGATAGCAGGAGAGCTGGGAACCGACTGCGTCCTGCTGAACCACACTCACCCGATCCTGGATTTCCCCGCGGTTCGCGTGGTCATCCCCGGGGTCTCTGATTTCCTTCCTTTCCTGCCCTCGACCATCCTTACCGATGAGAAGACAAAGCCCTCCACGGCCTGGGAAGGCGAAGCACTTAAAACCATGATGAATAGCTTTTTCACTATTAATAAATGATCCTCTTGAATCCGCGCCATAATTGAGTATTCTAAGCACATTTTACGGTATAATTTGACTTTAAAAGGATAGTGGATTGCCGGTTCTCATTGCAGCCTGGGGTGTCTTTCTGGGTGTCGTCATGACCCTGTCCCTTGTTGCCGGCAGGAAAAAGATCAGGGCTTACCACGGGCGCGGAAGCCTCTACATGAAGCTTCAGTACACGCTGTTTTTTTCGGTTCTGACCCATGCCTTGATTTTCGGCGCCGGACCGCCAGAGAATATCGCGGCCATGATCGGGTACGGGGCCATCATGGCGGGGCTTGTTTTTTACCTGTTCTCACTTGCCTATGTCTACAGGTATTACAATCCCATGGTGTCGGTCAGGGAAAATCAACCCCTGTGCACAAGAGGGCCCTTCAGGTACATAAGGCATCCCATGTACACCGCGACAATGATCATGATGACAGCCACGGCGTTGATCCTGCAGTATCCGTCCTTTGTAATCCTGCCGCTTGTTTTTTTCTTTTTTTTCAGAACATCCAGAAACGAAGAAGAATTCCTGTCCGAGGAATTGAGCGGCTATTCGCTCTACAGGCACAGCACGAAAATGTACGTGCCCTTTGTGTTTTAATCGATTGCCGGCTTTCTCAGGTGCAGCCGTAGCCCGTGCACACGCTCCAGTGGCAGCCCTGCTGGCTGTTGCACACAGCCTGCGAGCCATAGGTCGAGCAGGCGCGGTGGGTTCCTGAGCACGGGCCGGCACCGTCCCACGTGCAGCCGCAGGGTGTGAGGCACTGCGTGCTTGTCTCAAGAAGGGAGCAGATCACGCGCACGCCCGCGCACGCGCTGCCCGTCCATTGGCATTCATCGTCGTAACCGCATGCACTGCAGTGTCCCTCCGCCAGGGTGATGCACTCCACGCCCGCGCCGCTGCACGGGCCGGCCGGGTCCCAGCTGCAGCCGGTCTGCGACGCGCACGTAGACGAGTCAAACGCGGCGCAGGCCGCGGCCGTTCCCTTGCACCCGTCCGCGCAGTCCGTGTTGGCGCAGCAGTTTCCGCCCGTTCGGCACGTGCCGTTGCAGCACACGCCGCCCGTGCATTCCACCATGTCGTCTTTCTTGGGATTCGTGCACGTCCCGTCCAAGCCGCACGCGTCGGCCGTGCATTCGTTGCCGTCGGCGCAGTGCGCGTTCACGCAGCACTCCAGGCACTCGCCGGCGCAGCAGTAGCCCGCTCCCCCATCGCACGTCGTGCCCTCGGCCTTGTTGGGGTTGGAGCAGGCGCCTTCACTGCACACGTCGATGGTGCATTCGTTCCCGTCGGCGCAGCGAGCGGCGTCGCAGCACTCGACGCACTCCCCCGCGCAGCAGACGAGACCCTCGCCGCATTCATCTCCATCTTCCGGCACGTTGCGCCTCTCGCACGCATGGACGTCAAGGTTGCAGTACTCTTCGCCGTTGCAGAAAATTTCATCATCGGGACAATCGCCTTCGAAGCTGCAGCCCTGCTTGCACTCTTCATTGCAGCCCTCTGCGTCCGGAGGCTCGCAGGTCTCACCTGCTTCCTCGTCAATGAAACCATCCCCGCATATGGACTCTACACATTCGGCCTCAAGGCATATGCTTCTGGGCTCCTCACCGCACACGGCCCCGTCCTCGAGCGGCGTGCCGTCAACGCACACGCCCAGCTCGATGCTGCACGTCTCCTCGCCGTTGCACACATTGTCGTCCTGGCATGCGTCCGCGTCCTCGGCCGTGCATTCCGGCTGCTCTTCCCCGCCGGCGTCTTCGTCATCAAGATCCGAAGCCGCTTCGAGATCCACTGTGTCGTGATCCACTGTAATGTCTTCATTGGAAAGGTCGGGAATCAGGTGTTCGCAGCCGCAGAAGGCCGCTATGGCAAGAATGAACAATAACCTTTCAATCGCCCATCGCATGATTGATATCCATGGCATAAGCGGCCGTTGTTCTCCTGTCACCTGCATTCATAGCTCGAGCAGAAAACCCACCCGCAGCCGTCCTGTCCATTGCACGAGGATTGCGTGCTGAAGCCCGAGCACGCGGCCGCCGCCCCGCTGCAGGGGCCTGCCGCATCCCAGGTGCAGCCGCAGGAAAAGCTGCAGCTCGATTCAGTCAGATATGAATCGCATTCCACAAAACCCCCTTCGCATAGTCCGTTTTCATCATCCCATGTGCAGTCGCAATCCAGGCATGGCACCCTGAATGAAATAGTGGCACATCCCTTTCCCGTCTCCTCCGCACGGGCCGGCAGGGTCCCAGGAGCAGCCGGTTTGCGCGCTGCACGCGCTCGAAGACCCGATCGAGTTGCACGCCGTGGCCGTGCCCCTGCACCGCGGCGAGCAGTTGCTGTCCACGCAGCACTCTCCCCCCGAGCGGCACGTGCCGTTGCAGCACACGCCGCCCCCGGACGCGCAGACCGTCATGTCATCCTCGTCCCTGTTGACGCAGACGTGCGAGGAGTTGCATCGATCGTAGGTGCATTGATTGCCGTCATCACACTCCGCCAGAGTGCAGCACTCCACGCACTCTCCCAAACAGCACACGTTGCCGCCTCCGCAGGGCGTCCTGTCCCCCACCACGGTGTTCGAGCACACGCCTCCGGCGCTGCATGTATCGTTCGTGCACGGGTTAGAATCATTGCAGTCCGTATGAGCGCAGCACTCCCTGCACACGCCCGTGCAGCACATGTTGCCCCCGCCGCA
>JBDRLK010000285.1:0-3765 GCA_043813155.1 Pseudomonadota bacterium
CTCGATCGTGGCGCAGATCTTGGCTTCCCTTATGAGTCTCTTTCGCGACTCCTCGGTCTTGCTGAACGAAGCGGCCAGTATTTTCACGGCCACCTGGCGCTCCAGGTACATGTGCTTGGCCACGTAGACCGTGCCCATGCCGCCCCTTGCCAGCTTTGACAGGATTCTATAGCAGCCGCCCACGATTTTCCCCTCGTATTCATCACCCGGCTTTACGAGCATTTCCTTGTCGAGCGGACACCGGGCCAGGTCGTCGGGGAAAAAGTTACTGCATTTCGGACAGCGTTTCATGGGGCCCCAAAAAGCTCTCGCGCGATCGTCAGTGCGGAATACACGGCGATTTTAACAGATAGTATAGTTGCATATATGATTTATATTTGCAACAGGCATAATTTCGGTTTCTTTTCCGTTGTGGGCCTAAATTAGAGGATATGCGGACTTATAGGCTGGAACGCGATTTTCTAAGCAGGATGTCACAGCGCGGCCTTCGGCCGCAGCCACAAAGCGGTCAGCGGTCAGCTTAAGGATTCTGGCTGAATGCTGAAAGCTGAATGCTAAAAACCTTCGATAAAAAACCAGAAACTACGCCATAGTAGTATAGAGTCAACTTCCTGTGAAATTATTTTTGAGTGACTCCTTATGTCATCTTTAAAGTATCTTAGCCGGATCATTACGGTCAATCAACCTTGCTTTTTTACGCGTCGGCCGGATGCCTTTTTTAGCTCAGGTTTCCTCGGAGCAAAACGGACAATCTTGTGCCCGGAGGAGATCTGAATGGAACGCAGGTCGGCGCAGATTGCCAAAAGGTCGCCTTTAAATTTCCGAGTGTGCTCCATTCGATGCTTGCGCACTTCTTCAACAATAGGGTCTTTCATTTGTTGACCTCCAACAATTCTTCAGGTGAACAGATTTCAGGACAAATATATCCCTCGTCTTCAACAATCCGTCTGATCGCCCTGCGAGTGAATGGGTTGTTCAGGTGAGCAAAATTCCACGTAATGACCACCTCGATGCCGTTCACTGCAGCCACCGCAATATGAAGGGCGTCTTCCGGATAATCAGGAGGTATGCCCCTGCCGGCAATAACTTTCTCAGCAAGAAATCTAACCTCGTCTCCTATATCGAGCATGGGGAAAGGCTCAATTGAGGCAAGTCGCACTCTGGCTTGGTCAGGGTCGCCTTTCCCAGCCTCTTCGTACACGAGGGCCGAGATATATGTTTCATACAAGGTGACCAGGTCAGGCCAAATATCCCGTGTAGCTTCCTGGCGACCGGCAACAATGATGTCACGGCTTGGCCGGGCAGTGAAGTAGCTCACCACGGTCGTTTCAATATATACTCGCTTATTCATATCATTAAATTATATCAATTTCAGATTTCTTTTCAATGTGGGGCAAAAAGCAAACAAAATCAACAAAGATCCTGTTTTCGGGTATCACGTCCCGCAACCGTTTTCCTGCCGCTCCCGTAGGTCAGCACAAAGAGGAGTTTTCTGTTTTTTTCGCCGCGCCGGCCGGCACGGTCGATGAATGCCCTCATGGCCTTTGCCGTGTATATGGTATCGAGCTTGATGCCCTCCGTTTCCCGAAGCAGGGCGGCGACATCTTCTTCCTCTCTGCCCCAGGTGGCGTACCCCCTGCCAAGGTATCGGCCGCTGATCCCGGCTGGAAACTCCAGGCTCGGGGCGGGCTTTCCGGGAACACCGAGGCATCCGTTGGCTTTCAGGATCCGCAGTGTCCGGAACATGACCCACCAGGCCACGGCGCTGTTCGAGACAAGGGACGCGGCCACCTGAACGCCCGTGACGCGAGTGGGCGCACCGGCAAGCCTGAACCCGAGCGCCAGCCCGCCGTAGGTCCCGCAGGTGCCGAGCGCCGTGAACACGTGGTCAAAGGGCGGGGCGCCGAGCTTTTCCCGCTGATCCTCGATCTCGAGCGCGGCATTGACGTACCCCAGGCACCCGAGCGCCGACGAGCCGCCCGGCGGAATAACCATGAGATCTTTTCGCCTGTAGCCGCGGTCCAGGCATTTCTTTATCCACAGCCCGTAGCCGCAGGGCACGAGAAGCGGGCTCTTCAGTACGGTCTTCCAGCTCACGTTCTTGTCGATGAAGCCCTGATTCTCGTCGAGGTGCCGGCTTTTCGGGACCTCGTAGAGCACGGCCCCCACATCGAGCCCCAGGTCTTTTCCGTGCAGGCTCGTTGCCAGCACGTGATGGGACCCGTATGCCCCTGCCGTGGCAACGGCCTTGACTTTTCTTCTCGCCGCCTCGGCAAAAATGAAATCCAGCTTCCTGATCTTGTTCCCGCCGTAGAGGGGTGATGTCAGATCATCCCTCTTGATCCACAGGTTGTCGTGGCCGATCGCCTTTCCCAGCCTCTCCATCCTCACGAGCGGCGTGGGCAGATCGCAAAGCGACAAGGAGGGCACGGCGCGTTTCAGCTGCGGGTATTTTTCGTATAGGATCAGGCTCACGACATGGCCGGTGGTGCTGCACGCCCTCGGCGTGCCGATGAATCGACTGGTGCTGCACGCCCTCGGCGTGCCTTATTCATTTTCGAGTATTTCAACAAATTTTTCTTTGGCCGTTCCAATGAATTCTTCGAGATTGACGTTGTCCGACTCTTTCCATCCGGCCTGGGCAAAGTCCGGCCTGCCGCCGCCTTTCCTGCCGGCCTTTTCCGCCGCCGCGTTCAGGATATGACCGCAATGGATGCCGCGCTCCTTGACCAGCGACTTGGAGGCAAAGATTGTGACCATGATATTGCCGCCCGACCGGCCGCAGATTATGCCTGCCGAGGGCGCGTGCTTCTGCCTGAGAATATCCGCGACCCGGCCAATGCCGGCCTTGTCGAGCTCGAGCAGGACCGTGGCCGCGAAGAGCTTAACGCCGCCGGTCGCGGTTGCGAATTTCAGCAGCTGCCCCACGGTTTCGCCTTTATCGGCCCCTGCAGCAGCGACGCTTGCAGCCTGTTTCTTCAGCTCCTTGATCCTGTCCAGCATGGCTTCCAGCTTGGCCGGCACTTCGGCCGTGCCGCAGGACAGTGTTTTTGCGGCGCTGCGCAGGGTTTCACGCTCCTTCTGGGATTCTTCCACGGCTTTTTCCCGCGTGAGCGCAACGATCCTTCGCACACCGCTCTGGATCGCTGTTTCGGAAAGTATCTTGAAATAGCCTGCCTGGCCCGTTTGCTTGAGGTGCGTTCCGCCGCACAGCTCTCTCGAGAAGTCACCCACGCTGATCACCCTCACGGTCTCGCCGTATTTTTCACCGAACAGGGCCATGGCGCCTTTCTTCTTCGCTTCTTCGATGGATTCCACGGATATGCTCACGCGGCTGTTCTCTGCAATCCCGGCATTGACCAGGCGCTCAATCTCCTGAAGCTGATCGGCCGTGACCTGGGCCGGGTGCGTGAAGTCGAACCTGAGGTAGTCCGGCCGGACCAGCGACCCCTGCTGCGTGCAGTGCTCGCCGAGTACCTTGCGAAGCGCCCAGTGCAGAAGATGCGTGGCCGTGTGGTTGGCTGCCGTGTCCCACCTCCGGGCCTCATCCACCCTGGCCGTGACTTTTTCAGGCAGGCTGCCCAGGTCGGCTTTTTCGATCTCGCCGTAATGAATGGCGATGTCCCCGATTTTTCCTGTGTCGTGCACGTTGAACCTGAAGCCCCGCCCCTCGATAACGCCCGAGTCGCCGACCTGCCCGCCCGACTCGGAGTAGAACGGCGTCCTGTCCAGAACGAGCGCCTCGTTCCCGATGAGCTTCAGGAT
>JBDRLK010000286.1:0-3602 GCA_043813155.1 Pseudomonadota bacterium
GCGTAGACCGCGCCCATGCCGCCTTCGGCCATGATGTTCTTGACAAGATACCGCTCGTCAATGATGTCGCCTGGATCGATCCCCAAAAAAAACACCCCACCCGCCCCGGCCCCTTCGATACCCCGGAATAGTGAATGCACCCCTTTTGCAGCCGGGAGCCATGCCAAGTTTCGGGGGCCGGAATTGTCTGATTCACAGCGCCTCTCATGGTTGCACCGGATAATGCAAAAATTGAAATATTAATAGAATTCAAATTGATTTCAGTTTTTAACTGATGTAGTATCCACTAAAATCGGGATTTTTGCATAAAATCTTCGGGAGGAAAAGGTTTTTTTTGGGGATCGATCCAGGCGACATCATTGACGAGCGGTATCTTGTCAAGAACATCATGGCCGAAGGCGGCATGGGCGCGGTCTACGCGGGGGTGCACATGAAGCTTGGAAGGAATGTCGCCATAAAGATATTGAAAACCAAGCACCTCGAGGACGAAGAGCAGACGGCCAGGTTCCTGCAGGAGGCGCAGGCCGCGGCCGAGCTTCATCACCGCAACATTGTCGATGTCATCGACATAGGGACGCTGAAGGACGAGGCCCCTTATTTCGTCATGGAGCTTCTCGTCGGGGAAAGCCTGAGGGACAGGATGAGAAGCCATCTTCCCATGGCCCCCAGGGAAATCGGCTATATCGTGAAGCAGACCCTGGCGGGGCTCGCCGCGGCCCATTCGAGGGGCATCATACACAGGGACATCAAGCCGAGCAATATTTTCATATCGAGGGAGATCGACGGCAGGGAGATCATCAAGATACTCGATTTCGGCATTTCGAAGCTGGCGAAAAATCTGGAGGACCCGGAGTCGCAGGAATTGACCGAGGACGGCACGGTGCTGGGCACGCCGCTGTACATGAGCCCCGAGCAGGCGGCCGGTAAAAAGGAGAGGGTCGATCAGAGGACGGATATCTATGCCTGCGGCGTCATTCTCTACAAGGCGCTCACCGGCGTGCATCCCTACAAGGGCAGAAACTACAATGAAATCATGCACAGCATTTTTACGTCAAAGCACGCGGCTCCCTCATCCCTGAATCCCCAGATCACGCCGGAAATGGAGAGAGTCATCAACAAGGCCATGTCCAAGGAGCCCGAGGGGCGGTTTCGGGACGCGGACGAGTTCATCAAGGAGATGACGGCGTTCATGGTCGAGACGACCCACTCCGGCCTCGTCCTGCCCAGGGTCCAGAGATCGGAAGCCTCGGAAACCCCGCCCTCGCTCTCATCGCCGTCCATGACGCCCCCTTCGGCCAGGGGCGGCGGCCCGGGAGAGAGGCCCGCGCCTTCCGCGTCGCCCAGGAGACCCGTCACACCCGTGTCGGGGCCCTCCCTGGTCGGGAAGGGAGCCTGGGAGGAGCTTGGCGGGTACCACGAGAGCAGCAAGATCATGAAGGCCAGGCCGATGATGCCCTGGCTGCTCGTCCTTCCCTTTTCGGTGATCCTCCTTATCGTCGGCGGCATCCTGCTCATTCTTGCCGGCAAATACGTGGGCTCGGGGAAATCAAAGGCGGCGGGCAAGGGCGCTTCGACCGCCTATACGTCCGGCGATGGAGCGCCGGGCGAGGAAAAGAGCCCGCCCAAGGCCAAGGAAACTTTCCATGTCGCGGATTCCGATTCCGTGCTCGTGACGCTGACCGACCTGCCAAAGGGCAGCTTCATCTTCATAGACAACGAGCTAATGGAGAGCAACCCGATTCGGATGCCCCGTTCGTTCAAGAAGCCCGTCATGGTCAAGGTCGAGGCCGAGGGCTTCGATACCTACGAAACCCAGTTTGTCCCCAGCGTCGACATTACGCTGCCCGTCGACATGCAGGAGTCGAAGAAATGGGATGGAGCACAGTCTCCGTCCGGCGGCGGCAAGAAGAAAGGCAAGAAGCCCAAGGAGCAGCAGCTTGACCTCCTGACCGATTTTCCAGAGTGAGAGCACGCGAGCCCGCCCGGGCGCGCGCGCGGCGCTCCCCGACCTCGATGCAGCCATGAAAAACAGCCGCCCCTCAGAAATCGTTACATGTTCTCCGGGCGAGACGAGGCGCGTCGGCCGCGGGATAGGCAGGATGATGGCGGGCGGCGGCGTTGTGGGGCTTACGGGCGACCTCGGGGCCGGGAAGACCGTGATCGCATCGGGAATATTTCGCGGGGCCGGCCTGCCCGAGGGTGTGGCGGTCACCAGCCCGTCCTTTACCATCATCAACATGTACCCGGGCCGGCGGCCCATGTATCACGTGGACCTCTACAGGCTGAGCTCGGCGGTCGAGGCGCTGGAGGCGGGCGTGGCCGAGCTGTGGGAGGGCGGAGACGGAAGCCTTGTGGTCGTGGAGTGGTTTGAAAAATTTCCGGAAATCCGGCCGCCGGGATACATGGCCGTAACCATGGATATCGTCGGGCAGAATGAAAGAAAACTGAAATTTTACTACGAGGGAGAATAAGCGTGCCGTTTGCGATAGGCATAGACGTCGGCGGGACGTTCGTCAAGGCCGGTCTGGTTGATGAAGCCGGGGCCGTTGCCATGCGGGCGGAAAGGCCGACCAATGCGGCAGCCGGGGAGCATGAGATCGAGAAAGGGATCCTCGCTATCGTAAGCGAGCTGAAGGCTGCGGCGCCCGCCGCGCCGGCGGGCGTCGGCATCGGCGTGCCGGGCATGGTGCGGATAGCTGAGGGGATTGTCGCCCGGTCACCGAATATTGCATGCTGGAAGGACTACAGGGCAAAGGAGAGACTGGAGGCTGCATTGGGGGAGACGGTAATCCTCGACAACGATGCAAACATGGCTGCCGTGGCGGAAGGCTGGACAGGCGCGGGAAAGGGCATCAGGAGCTTTCTTGCGGTCACCCTGGGCACGGGGATCGGCTCCGGGATCGTTCTTGACGGAAGGCTGTGGCACGGTGACACGGGAAGGGCGGGGGAGCTCGGCCACCTCGTGGTCGAGCCCGGGGGCGCGGAGTGCGGGTGCGGCGGCAGGGGATGCGTTGAGCGCTATGCCTCGGCGGACGGCATGCGAAGGCTTGCAAGAGAAGCGGGCCTGGATGTCGATGTTCCGGCTCTCATGGCGCTGGCCGCCGGCGGCAGCGTGCCGGCGCGGGATGTTTTCCGAACGGCCGGGAGGAGCCTGGGCAGCGCCCTGGGCGCCTGGTTCAACATGACGGACGTGAGAACGGTCATTGTCGGAGGGGGCGCCCTGCCGTCTCTTCCTTTCCTGCTTCCCCACGTGAGGGAGGTCCTGAGCTGCTCGGTTTACGGGGTCGAGGAAAGCGAGTTGCGCATTCTCGAGGCCGGGCTCGGGGCGGATGCGGGCATCATAGGGAGCGCGCGCAGCGCCATGCTGGCGCGAGGTTGTCGCCCTCGATGAAGCCTTAATGGCTCATCGAAGCTTTTCGCTCGGGCGACCCGCTTAATACGGTGTTGCGGTTTAAGGGCGGGCGAAATAATAACTTCCCATTTTGAGGCGTATTTCTAACATTATGTTTACCAAGCTTCTTCTGGGCGCCGAGGCGCCCGGCTGGCAAGGCGCGGGGTCCCCGTCACGACGGAGGCATAGTCGTTCTATGTCGACGAGTGAC
>JBDRLK010000287.1:0-9137 GCA_043813155.1 Pseudomonadota bacterium
CCGGCCGCGTCCCTGAAGGGGCCGTAAAATCCCGAGGCGTACTTGGCGGCGTAGGACATGATGGGAATATTCTTGTATCCTTCCTCGTCGAGAAGCTTGCGTATGGCGGCAACCCTTCCATCCATCATGTCGGACGGTGCGATCATGTCGGCTCCCGCCTTCACCTGGCTCAGGGCGGTGTCGGCAAGAAGCTCCAGTGTCCCGTCGTTGTCAATGGTGCCGTCATCGAGCACGATGCCGCAATGTCCGTGAGACGTGTATTCGCAGAGGCACACGTCGCCGACCAGGGCGATGCCCAGCCCCTTGTCCTTGATTGCCCGCATCGCCTTCTGGACGATGCCGTCCTCGATCCAGGCCCCCGATCCCTTCTCGTCCTTCTTCGTCGGAATCCCGAAGAGCATGACCGCCCTGATCCCGGCTTTTTCCGCCCTTTCGCACTCCTCCACAACGGATTGAATGCCGTGCCTGCAAATTCCCGGCATGGACGGGATTTCCTCCTTCCCGCTTATGCCCTCCTTAACGAACATGGGGTAGATGAAATCCGTGACACTCAGCTTTGTTTCCCTCACCATGTCCCGTGTAAAGCCCTTTTCTCTGAGTCTTCTCATGCGTTTCGTTGGAAATTTCATGGCTCATCCTTTCATAGCTTCTTCCCCGGCGGAGGGGGAGCGATGCTCCTTTTCATAAGCGCTCTTATGCGCGCCAGGAACTCTTCGATTCTGAACGGTTTCGTGAGGTAATCATCGGCGCCCGCATCGAGCCCCTTGACCTTGTCCTTGAGCTGATTCCTGGCCGTGACCATCAGGATGGGAGTTTCAATGCCTGATTCACGGAGCTTCCTGGTCGCCTGGATGCCGTCCAGGCCCGGAAGCATGACGTCCATGACGATCAGGTCGAAACCGCCGCTTTCAAGAGAGCTGTCCACCTCCTCGGCTCTCTTGACCCACACAACGTCATACCCTTCCCCCCGCAGGTTGAACTGGATCATCCTGCCTACGAGGTCCTCGTCTTCAACTACCAGAATGCGCGCCATAATTGCCTGACAACCTATAGCCCGTAGTGCGGCCCTTGTTGGGCCGCTTTGGCGGGGCACTCGCCCCGCACTCTTTTTCAAGGCACGCCGAGGGCGTGCAGCTACCGGGCGACAGATGTCGCCCCTGCCCCCGAACAAGGAAGAGGTCGGACCTCGCATTTTGCATTCGGAAGCGCAAAACGCAACGTCCGACCCCCGTATTTACCTAATCGGCCTTGATAATGCAACCGTTATGGTTGTTCCCTTTCCCTCACCCTTGCTCTCGACGCGCAGCTCCCCACCCATCTGCCGGATGATGCGCCGCGAGATGTACAGGCCGAGCCCGCTGCCCCTGTCGGAGCTCCCGCCCCTCCAGAAAGGCTCGAAGAGCTTCTCCATGCTCTCCGGGCTGATGCCGATTCCCTTGTCCGCGACGATGAGGTTCAGCATTCCGTCATCTGTTTTTTCGCTTTCCATGCGAATGTCGACCTCGCCGCTCCTGGAGTATTTGAACGCGTTGTCGATTATGTTTTCCAGCGCGATTCTCAGGGCGTTTTCATCGGCCAGCACCATGTCGTCCTCGCTCACCTTCGAATCGACCGAAAAGCTGTCGCTGCCCATGAGCTTTTGCCAGCGTATCAGGATCGCGTCCACAACGGATTTGAGCGAGACGCTGGAAACGTTCACGCGCCAGGGCTCATCCCTTTCCCTGCAGGCAATCAGGATGTTGTTGATGATCTGGTGCTGCCGCTCCAGCTCGATCAGTGCGAGCTCGATCATCTCGGTCATCTCGCTGCCCTTGATTTTTCCCATTTTCATGGTCTCGAGAAGCACGCTCAACCCCGTGGAGGGGCCCTTGAGCCTGTGCGTCAGGACCTCGACGAACCGCTCCAGCTCTTGAACGAACCTCTTTTCCGCCCCGTAGAACCGCCACAGCATGAAAATGGATATGGCGAGCAGGACGAAGAGCAGCGTTCCCTCGCCATAGACCATGAGCTTCTGCCGCTCGTGCTTTTTTTCAATGGCCTCGAGCACGGACCTGTCGAGCACGATACAGGTATCGCTCCATGTCTGAAGGCGCATGGCCCATGCGTCCGACGGCTCGAGGCTGTCGCAACGGCGAAACCGGAACCGGTCATCGACGCTGATCGTACCCGTTTCGGGCCGCGTGGGCGCGCTTTCGTAATTAAGGGCGATAAACCGCTGGGACTGCTGCAGGGTCGAGACCCTGAATTCATAGTGCTTTGTTATGGCCCTGCCGATGAAGATCATCCACCACGAGCCGAGCATGACGAGGCAGAAAAGGGCGATGCCGAAGACGATGTGATAGATGTTGTCCCGGAGCCATCTTGACGTATGTGACTGTCCGGCCATTACAGGTGCTTGTTCAAGTCGGACGCGAACGCCTTTATGTCGTCGTCGCCGTGGGCGGTCGACAGAAACATGACCTCGTACGCCGAGGGGGGAATGTAATATCCGCCCTCGAGCATGTCCCAGTACAGCCCGTTGAATTTTTCCACCGACCCGGGGTTGATATCCGAGGCCTTGCGCGGCGCCTCGCCGCCGGCGAGATTAAGCCAGATGATGGAGCCCTGCCTGACGCAGAGGCCGGGGAATTTCATGCTGCTTTCGAAAAGCGCGCCGCGCCGGTCGAGCTCGCCGTAGGGCGCGGTACCCTTGAGCTTCTTCAGGGTGGCGATCCCCGCGGCCATGGACACGGGATTGCCGGAAAGCGTGCCGGCCTGGTACACGGAGCCCGTCGGCGCAAGCTTCTCCATGACACCGCGTTTGGCCGCGATGGCGCCCACGGGCATGCCGCCGCCTATGGCTTTGCCCAGGGTGACGATGTCCGCTTCGATGCCGAGCGATTGCCCGTAACCGCCGTAGCTCAGCCTGAAGCCGCTGATGACCTCGTCGAAGATGAGCAGCGCGCCCTCCCGGGCCGTGATGTCCCTCAGGAAATTCAGGAACCCGGGCCTCTGGACCAGCATGCCGTTGTTGGCGGGCAGCGGCTCGATGACCACGGCGGCGATCCTGCTTCCCACGTTTTTAAAAGCTTCCTCCACCGCGGCCTCGTCGTCCAGCGGCAGCACCACGGTCGTGGACGCCACGGCCTCCGGTATCCCGTCGCTCGACGAAATGCCGAACGTCACCAGGCCGCTTCCGGATTTGACGAGCAGCCCGTCCGAATGGCCGTGGTAGCAGCCTTCGAATTTTACGATCAGCTCTCTTTTCGTCACGCCCCTGGCCAGGCGCAGTGCCGTCATCACGGCTTCGGTCCCGCTGCTCACCACGCGCACCATGTCGAGCCCGGGGAAACCTTCCAGTATGAGCCCGGCAAGCTCGATTTCACGCTCGTGGCACGCGCCGAAGGACAGGCCCCTGCCCGCGGCGCTTCTTACAGCCTCCACAACGTCTTCATCGGCATGCCCGAGGATGAGGGGCCCCCCAGGACATGCAGAAGTCAATGAGCTCATTGCCGTCAGCGTCCCTGACGCGGCTCCCCCCGGCGGATTCGAAATAGACCGGGCTTCGGCCAACGGCCTTGAACGCCCTGACAGGGCTGTTGACGCCTCCGGGAATCATGGATTTTGCCTTGTCGAAAAGATCCTTTGATTTTTTAAACGTGGCTGTCATCGGCGCCTCCCGCTCCTTTCTTCAATTCTTCAATCCCTCGGCGACTCGAAAATATCGAGGATAATGGATCGCAGGCTCTCGCTGTCCGGCTTCCCGGCGGTAATGATGTTCTTCAGGCCAAGCCCGGCCATGCTCCCGGCCGTGACAGGCCCTATGGCGACAAATTGCGCGTCTTTGAGCTTAGGGTTTGCGCGCACGAAACGCTCGAGGGCCGAAGGGCTGGCGCACACGACAGCGCAGCGGCCGCCGATGCTGAGCGGCTCGAGCGCGGGCTCGACATTCTCGTAAACGATCAGCTCATCGATGTCCATCCCCTGTTTCTCCAGGATCGCCTTCAGCGTACCGGTCATGAGGTTGCCCCGCACGTAAAGGACCCTGTCCCCCTTTTTCAGCCGCCGCGCGAGGGCCTCGCCGAGCGCCTCGCCCGTCTGCTCCCGCGTGGTCACGTGAACTTCCATCCCGGCCTTGCGCAGGGTTTGGGCGGTTTTTCCGCCCACGGCGGCGATGATCGCGCCCCGGGGCGGCTCATCTCCCGGCATGATGCGGCTGAAAAACGGGACCGACCGCCTGCTGGTAAAGACAATGGCGTCATACCTGCCGGGGTCGGCAATCTTCGCGGCCATTCCGGACGGGGGCTCGACCGGCCTGATCTCGATGCATGGGTAATCGATCACCTCGATGCCGTCGCTGCGTATGAGGCGCGCGAGCTCCTCGTTGTCTCCGCTCTCGCGCGTCAATATGACGGTCAGCTTCCCGCTTCCCGTACGGGACGGCTCTGTTTCAGGTCCGCAACCAGGCATTGGAAAACAATATATAGTATGAGTTTTGCACTTGTAAAGCGGACGGAAAAAAGTAGAAGGGGCCGGGCCTTGAATCTTGAATTTTATCCATTATTTCCATGAAATTATTTCATAGCGAACTTTGTTTTCCTGGCGCTATGAAATAATTTCATAGAAAAGCCCCTAAAAATTCAATATTCAAGGCCCGGCCCCATCTACGGTGTCAGCAGCCTGGGGTAGCCCGGCAGCTGCGGCATTACAGTCTTTGGCCAAGCCGATCATTGTCTTCGGGTACGAGCTTCGGGATGTTCCCGTCTTTCAGGAGCCGGATGGCCAGGACGGCGAGGGTTGCAGGGCTTCCCTGGATCTTTATCGATTTCCAGGCGCCGCCCTCGTCGAGCATACCGGCAACAATCTCCCAGAGGTCGGGCTCTCCGATCTTCGCACTGGGCCCGGCCAGCGCTCCGAAGGGAGCGTGGCACCCGCCTTCGGCCAGCTTCATCAGCGCTCTTTCCACGGCCACGGCGGTTCTTGTCTGCCCGTGGCTGATTGCCGCGCACATCTCGACCATTTCGCTGTCCTGCGCTCTTACCTCCGCGGCAATCACGCCCTGGCCCGGGGAGGGCAGCCACAGGCGGGGGTTGAGCTCGAAGACCGCCAGGCCGGCCCTGTCCGTGGAAAGCCTTTCAAAGCCGGCCCTGGCGATGATGATGGCGTCGCACGCGCCCTCGCGAAGCTTCTTAACGCGCGTGTCCACGTTGCCGCGCATGGGGACAACGGCGGCGGAAGGCATGTGCTCGGCGCACAGGGCGCGTCGCCTGAGGGACGACGTTCCGATTTTCATGCCGGCCGCGGGCACGAGAGGATCCTCGCTTTCAAGCTTTCCCGGCAGGGTGATCAGGAGGTCGGCCGTAAAGTCCCTCTCCACGAAAGCCGCCACCACGAGGTCGTCGGGAATGACGGTGGGGAGGTCCTTGAGGGAGTGGACCGCGATGTCGATCTGGCCGGCGGACAGCTTCTTTTCGATCTCGCTCGTGAAAAAACCGATGTCGCTCCCGCCGGGCCCGAGCTCGCCCTTGATGATGTCGCCGGACGTCTTGATGGTTTTGATTTCGACTTCGCAGGAAAGAAGCGAGGCCACGCGGCCGGCCTGCCACAGCGCCAGCGCGCTTCCCCTCGTGCCTATGAGCGGTTTTCTTCCCACGTCTACCAGGTGAATTCGATTTCGTCCGCAACCAGCATGAGCTCGGTGTGGATGCCGTTGACCGTTACACTCAGCTCGTATTCGCCCAGCAGGGGGTTCGCGCAGTCCCAGTACTGGCCCACGAAAGCGTACAGCGTGCCGAAATAATCAGAGTCCACGGTAAAGCTGAGCTCGGGGCAGTCGTAATCGGGCGGCGGGTAGGTGCAGGAGAAATCATCATCCCCGCTGGCAATGACCGTGTACTCGGGGTCGCCCAGGTCGCCCACGGCCGCGGCGTACAGGTCCGAGGCCGTGGAGGACGAGACCGTGTCGGCCCGAATGACGACCGCATCGCCGATCGCGGCGGCAAACGCCCATGCATCGGCATAGGGCGTGTCGCAGCCTGACGTGAGCTCGCCTCGCACCGGGCTGGTGAGGCCGGGGCCGTCGGGCAGCAGCGGGTCGTCGATCATGTCCGTGTCGTCGTAGAGGTCGTCATCCCACAGATCGTCCCAGTCGTCGTCATCGAGGAAGTCGGGGCCGATGTCCGCGTCGGCATCAGGACCGATGTCCGCAAGGTCGGGCGCCGGGTCGGGGACCGGCACATCGGCGTCCCACGCCCCAACGTCCTCGTAGGGCAGGTCCGATGAAATCTCGTCGACAGGGAAATCCACGGGCACGTCCACGGCATCCAGGTCCGCAGCATCGAACAGGTCCAAAGGCTGATCGAGCGTGGCATCGGTTTCCGATAGGACCTGTGCGCAGCTCGCGGCGAGCGGCAGGAGCAAAAGGGCGCTTGCTGTGCAAACCGGTTTTGACATGGACATTACTCTACAAGTGAAACATACAGCATCCGCCGAATCAGTCAAGCGGCAAGATGCGTTTGCCTCTTCCAACAGTCATTGATGAGTTATTGATTTTTCCCTTGAAACTGTGCTTTAATTGGAGAATCGGGGGCGGGAAAAAGGAGAGAGCCATGACCAAGCTGCTGATTGTTTCCAGTGCCCTTGTTCTGATCGCCGCCTGCTCGGGCAGCATCGGGACCGAGGACGCGGAAGAGGACCCTGGGACGGACTGGGAAGCCACAGGCGAGTGCACTCAAAACAGCGACTGCGACGACAACGACTTTTGCAACGGGCAGGAGAGGTGCAACATTGACATCGGCCTGTGCGTGGCCGGGGCGCCGCCGGGCAACGGGGCCGTGTGCGAAAGCGACCCGCGCCGCATCTGCCTGGACGGGGAATGCGCCCAGTCGCGCTGCGGCGACGGGTACGCGGACAGGCCCGCCGGGGAGGAGTGCGACCCGCCGGACGGAGAGACCTGCAGCGAGTACTGCATCGAGCTGTGCGCGTACAACGAGGACTGCGATGACTCCGACCCCTGCACGTCCGACACCTGCGACAGGGGCGTGTGCAAGCACTCGAATTACCGCGACGGCGTGAACTGCGGCGGCGGCAGCGTGTGCTGCGGCGGCGAGTGCGCGGAGTGCTGCGACGAGACGCACTGCGACGAGGGAAGCGAGTGCGCCGTCGGCGCCTGCAACGCGGGGGCCTGCGTTTACGATCTGGCGGATGAAGGCACGGAATGCAGCGGCGGGGTCTGCTGCGGCGGCGAGTGCGTGGAGTGCTGCGATATCATGCCCTGCGAGGACGGGAACGAGTGCACCGCCGACGCCTGCAGCGCGCTGGGCGTGTGCACGGCCACGTGGCTCGTCGACATGACCGAATGCAGCGGCGGCGGGGTCTGCTGCAGCGGCGTGTGCCGGCCGGGCGGCAATTGCTGCGGGGAAACGGATTGCGGCTGCACAGGAGAGCCCCTGCCGTGCCCGTTTTTCAACGGCATGCCGGAATGCGTCACGCTGGAGGGGTGCGGGGAGACCGGCGAGCCTGCCTGTGGAAGCGGCTATTTGAGTTGCGGTGCGCTGGAATCGGACGGCGAATGCGAGGCCTGCGGCTGCACGTGGGAGGGGGCCAGCTGCACCGGGGACGCAATCTGCGGCGGGGTCACGGGTTCGGACCAGTGCTCGGCATGCAATTGCACATGGTTCGAAACGGGCTGCACGGGAGAGCGCATGCCCTGCGAAACCTACGGGTCACCGTTGATGTGCGATATAAACCTGGGCTGCGTCTGGACCGGGCTGTGCGTGTCCAATGTGTGCACCTGAGAGATTACAGGTTGTCATGGGAGAATCAATGAAAAAGCCTTTTGCTTTAAGCGTCGCTCTTCTGCTCTCGGCCTGCTCGGGCCATATCGGATCGGACGATGCGGACGAGGACCCGGAGGCGGACGGCGTGGAAGCGGCGGCATGCGCGGAAAACGGGGACTGCGATGACCACGACCCGTGCAACGGCGAGGAGACGTGCGACACGGACGCGGGCGAGTGCGAGGCCGGCTACGCGCTCGAGGACGGGACCGCATGCGGGAGCGGCCTGCGCCGCATCTGCCTGGACGGGGAATGCGCGGAGTCGCGCTGCGGCGACAGGTTCGTGGACAGGGAGGCCGGCGAGGGGTGCGACCCCCCGAGCGCGGGGACCTGCAACGAGGACTGCCTGGTGCTGTGCGAGTTCAACGAGCACTGCGATGACGCGGACCCGTGCACGGCCGACCTGTGCGACGGCGGGGTGTGCGACAACGCGGCATACCGCGACGGCGCGGACTGCGGGGGCGGGAGCGTGTGCTGCGAAGGAGAGTGTGCTGACTGCTGCGGCGACGACCGCCAATGCGCCGGCGGCGACGAATGCACGTCGGGCAGGTGCGAGACAAACACATGCGTCTACGACTTTGCGGACGACGGCACGGAGTGCGACGGCGGGGCCTGTTTCGACGGCGCGTGCATCGAGTGCCTGGAATCGGACGATTGCGATGACGGGCTCTGCTGCGACCACGCGTGCCTGGAGTGCTGCGACAACGGCGACTGCGACGACCATAACCCGTGCACCGATGATGCCTGCAACGCGCTGGGCATCTGCACGCACATGTGGGCCGTCGACATGACCGGATGCGCCGGCGGCGTGTGCTGCGCCGGCGTGTGCCGCGTGAGCGGGGAATGCTGCAGCGACGCGGATTGCGGCGGGTGTCATGGTGAGGCCGTGCCGTGCCCGGATTTTTCGGACTCCTGGGAATGCAACGAGCAGACGGGATGCTCGACGGACATTGTGTCGCCGTGCGGCGGCGGAATGGTGTACTGTGCCGGCTTTGGGATTGAAGAATACTGCAATATGTGCGGCTGCCTGTGGGAGTTCGACCCGCCGCCCGGACGGTGCGAGGGCGAATTCGGCATGGACTGTGAAGGTTGGATCGGTCAGGAGGAATGCGTCAACTGCGGGTGCACGTGGATGGACGTCGACTGCACCGGAACCCACGCGGCCTGCGACACGTACCCCGACATGGTCGCCTGCAGCAGCCAGCGGGACTGTGTGTGGAGCGGGTGCTGGTCATATATCTGCGGATGACTATCGACCGCGCCGCCAGCCTGCGGCGCGAAAGACCTCATCATCAAGAACGCAGCTTTTGCGGAGCTCCGCAT
>JBDRLK010000288.1:0-12127 GCA_043813155.1 Pseudomonadota bacterium
TCCATGGAGGAAGATGCCGAAAGATCCGCCTCCGCTTTTCCCCCCGGTTCCCAGGCCGCCGCCGCATCCGCCCGCGCCCCCTCCGCCACCGGCCCCGCCGTACCTGTCGTATTGGCTGCCGCTGTAGTCAAAGGCCCCGCCGCCCCCGCCGCCGCCTCCTCCGCCTCCATTGCCGCCCCGTGTCCCGTCCTCTCCGTCCAAGGGGACATACCCGTCCGCCGAGGCCTCGCCGAAATTCACGCCGCCCTGGCCGTTCAGACCGCTGACGCCGTTGATCCCGTTGATGCCCCCCGATCCGTCGCTCGCGTTGCCCGACGTCGAGCCCGTCCCGCCGGTCCCTCCGCCGCCTCCACCGCCGTCGGGATGCGAGCCTCCCGCGCCCGGCTGGCCGTTGCCGCCGTTGATGCTTCCCGGCCTGCCGGCCGGCCCCCCGGTCCCTCCGCTCGCCCCGCAGGAGGAGGCGCCGCCGCTTCCCGCACCCGGCTCAAAGCAGGGGGACTCGTCGAGCTCGCACCCGTCCTCGCCCGCCGTTCCGTTCTCCCCGCCGGCTCCACCCACTCCCGGCGCCCCGTCATTCCCGCTGCCGCCGGCCACCGCCGCCACGTGCACCGTGTCGATGGTCAGTGAAGAGGCGCTGGCCGCAAAAATTCCGTACACGCTGCCGTTCGCGTCGCGGCCCCTCGCCTCGACGCTGAGGCACGCGATCAGGGCGCCTGACGTGCCGGACGCAATGATGCCCCGGGCCGTGCTGGAAACAATGGTCACGCGATCGGGGTCGCAGGTAAAAGCGCCGTCACTGTCGAAGCCCCCGATGAGCTGCATGTCGCCGGTCAGGGTCACCTCTTCGTAATACTCGCCTTCCATGACATAGATGCGATTGACGCCGGCCGAATCCCGGACGATCTGGACGGCCCTTCCTATGGTCTCAACGGGGTAGTCAAATGTTCCATCATGAGAATCGCTGCCCGACGTCGACACCCAGACAGCCGGGTCCACGCCTGCATCGTCACCAACCCTGTCATCAACAGGCTCGTGCGCGCCGTCATCCCCTTCAACCGGCGTGTCCGTTGTCTCCAGCCCTTCCAGTGTGTCGGGGCCGTCCGGCCGAATGTCAGCCGTTTCATCGGCGTCCGCGGTCCCATCACCCGGGGAATCCGCGGTCTGATCCGCCCGGCCGCCGTCGTCCGTTCCCGCGTCTTCATGATCCGTGGTCGCCAGGCCGCCTGTTCTCAGGGCGCAGGAAGCATAGAAAAAAAGAAAAAACCATGCCGGGCAAACTTTCAGCATACAATGTTCATTATAGTCAATGTTGCGGGTTTTTACAACTGCGCCCGGCGATTCGGGTGAGTATGGGGGCCGGGCCTTGAATCTTGAATTTTTCGGGGGTTTTCTATGAAATTATTTCATAGCGAACTTTTCATTCTTCGCGCTATGAAAAAATTTCATAGAAATAATGGATGAATTTCAAGATTCAAGGCCCGGCCCCATCGATCCACCGGAATTCCTTATTCATTCGCTCCGCCGGGGGTGTGGGGCCAGTCGGGTCACGGCATGGTCTTGTGGCTGTACCCCAGGAGGTGCATGAGACCGTGGCGGGCAAGGTGGCCGGCCCATCGTGAGGCGCTCACGCCGGCCCTCCCGGCCTCCGTCAGCGTCCTTTCGACGCTGATTGCCATGTCGCCGAGGAATACCTGCCCGCTCCCGCCCGACGCGTATCTGCTCAGGCCGGCTTTCCTGACAGGGACCGGGCCATGCTTCCGGACTGCCTGGTGCACGGCCGGTGCCCGAAAGGAGATCACGTTGGTCGCCCTGTCCTTCCCGAACCACTGCCTGTTGAGCCTGCGGATCGTGCGGTTGGAGCAGAGATAAACGGTTACGAGGGGGGCGGCACGCCGGGCCCGTATCGTGCTTAAAACGAGCCTGATCTCACGCCGCACGGCGCGCCTGCAGCCGTCCGTCTTGATCCGGAGAAGGGGATCCTCGTGAACGATTACCTTGGGAGCCGCCCAAAAATTATTTCGACTTCTGGACGCCGATCCATCCCGTCCAGCTGCGTTGCTGCACCCCATCCCTCCTCGGCGTAGTTCGACTACGCCTCCGTCGTGATGGGGACCCCGCGCCTTGCTGGACGGGCGCCTCGACGCCCAGAAGAAGCTATTGCATGTCTTGCCGGAATTCACCATGAAATGTCGAAATAATTTTTGGGCGACTCCTAACCCCTGTTTTAAAGGAGATTTTTAATGATTCTGCGGGCTTTCTGTTTCGCTGCCCTTGCAGGTTTGACGCTGGTATTCTGCGGGGCGAACGCGGCCGCCCAGTGCGATGTTGCGGCCGACGACCCCGTGGAGCTGGATGACAACGGCTGCTCGGTGTACGTGGCCGTCAACCACCTGACGGGAAACCCGGCCGTGGCCTGGGTGAGCGACTTGACGAGCGTGGCCATAAGCCGTTACGACGGATCGAGCTGGTCGGACGCCGGGATTGTGGACACGGGAGGCGTGCTTCCCGCGCCTTCGGAGGTCGACACACCCCACTATCACATGGGCCTTGCGCTGGCCATTGATTCGTGCGGCGTGCATCACATCCTGATCGCAAGCGATGAGCATCTGCATCATTTCATGGAGGAAGCGGGCGGCGGCTGGGGAGAGGGCGAGATCGTAACGGACGTCGTCCCCCCCGACCCCGAGGACCCTCACCTGCAGGTGCGCGCGGATTTCGACGGCAGTGACGTGCTTCACGTGGTGTACGCCATTGACGGCGGGGGCGAGGACGGCGGCAGGGGCGTTCGCTACGTCAAGCTGGACGAATCGGGGTGGAGCGAGCCTCTTTACATCGGCAGCGGACCCTTCATGCACATGAACGTCGGCTATGACGGCAGCGTGCACGTCACGTACCTGCAGTTTCACGGCATGGTGGGAGACTGGCGAAATTACCAGGGCCATTACAGGGTGCGCTCGCCAGGGGGCGAGTGGTCCGACGACGAGCAGGCCACGGACGAGGAGCCGATCGGCGAGCTCGGGCCCGTGGCCATCCACCCGGCCGTTGACGCGGGCCCCGACGGCACGGTCCACATGGTCTACCCCGTTGACCCGCCGGACCCGCATTCGTCGGGAGGCGACAGGGGCCATGCCTCGACCATCGGCAAGGACGGCGGCGGGGGAAGCTGGAGCAGCGACGCGCCCGTGGAGCTCTTTCCCAACGGCATTCACGCGGCCTTCGTGGACGTGGCAGCGGACGCGGCCGGGGTCGTGTACGCCATCGGCGTGAACTGGGAGAGGCGCTTCAAGGCGGATACGGGCTCGGGCTTCGGGGACGTGGGGTCCTGGGACGAGCCGGGCGGGCGCTGGTTTTATCACAGCGTGATCGACGGCCCGGCCGGCGCCTGGATCGCCTACGTGGCCGAAAGGCGCATCGGGCCCGTCAGGGTGGCCCTCCTGCGCAGGACGGGCGAGTGCGGCGTTTTCTGCGGGGACGGCGAGTGCGGCGGAGGCGAGGACGGGTGCTCGTGCAAGGTCGACTGCGCCCGCCAGTGCTGCATCGACGGCGCGGCGTACGCGGCAGGGGAGGCCATGGGAGGCGATCCGTGCAGCGTGTGCAGGCCCGGGGACGGCCGCTGCGCGTGGACATTCGACCCGGCCGCACCCGGGTGCGAGGCCGGGGAGGCGGCGCCGGAGGTTGCGGCGGACGAGCCAGGCCCTGAAACAGTAGACGCGGGAGAAGACGCAATCGACGATGCTTCTGCGGATGTCACGGGCGACACCGCCGTGCCGGATGTCGCAAACGACACTGAGACAGAAGATGTGGGGACAACATCCGGGGGATGCGGCTGCGTGCTTGCGGGATAGGATTGAGCGGCATGACCGACATACCCGATCGTATACCTGGCGAAGTCACGGATTGCGCGGTTTCCTATATCGCAGTCCTGTGTGACATGATGATCCAGATGGAGCTGGAGCTCGACCACAGGCTTGACGACGAAAGACTGGCCAGGGCCCTGGATCTTGCATTCGACGCCGAGCCGGTCCTGGGCTGCCGGTTCGTCACGCACCCGAAGATGCCTTACTGGGAGCGGCTCAAACCGGACGAGCGCGCGGGCTTCAGGCCAGTGGCCGACGATGCGCAGTACGAGGCTTTCAAGGTTGAATCGCTCGATGAAACCATAGGGCCCCAGGTCAAGGCCTGCCTGCAGCACACATCGAACGGCGACCGGCTCCTCATCAAGGTCGGGCACATTGCGGCCGATGCGGGCGCCACCAAGGAGGTCGTGGGCATTATCTCTTCCATTTACACGCGGCTCGGCAAAAAGCCGGATTTCAGGCCCGAGCCCAATGTGAGAGGCTCGCGCAGCATCCACCAGGTTCTGGACAGGGTGCCGTGGTATGCGTACCCGAGGATCTACCTCAATTACTGGGGACAGGAATGGACCAAGAACGTGCCGCCGCAGTCCTGCAACATGCCGGTTGAAAAGGGCCCGCCCGGCAGACCGGTTTTCGTGCTGCGCCACCTCGACGCGGACCGGGTCAGCCGCATGGCGGCCTTCGGCCGCAAGCTGTGCGGCGCAAAAATCAATGACCTGTTTATCGCGGCCATGCTTCGCGCAATGGCGCGGCTGGGAGAGCGCGGCAATGGGGCAAATCTGAGGCTGATGACAACGGTCGATCTGCGCCGCTACCTTCCCGGCGGGCGGGGGGAAGGCATCTGCAACCTGAGCGCCATCGTCGGGACCAACCTGGGCAAGGAGATTGGAAATGATTTTTCAGCTACATTGGAGCGTGTTACCGCCCAGACGAGGCGCGGGAAGGCATTCTGGTACGGGTTGCACGATTACGTGGGCCTCATCCCTGTTATCGCGCACGTGCCCTATGGCCCGATGAAGAAGTTCTTCAACGCATTGGCGCGGTTCGGGATCAGCAAGGGCAGTTTTTCTTCGGGTATGACCAACCTGGGGCCGATCCTGAAGGAACGCGTGACCTTCGATGAGCCCGCGCGCAGGGCATGGCTCCTGCCGCCGCCCACCTATCCGCCCGCCGTTATCACCGCCCTGAGCGGGTACAGGGGAACGCTCACGTTCAGCGCGGGCCTGCACCCCCAGTACATGCGCAAAGTCCCGCCTGACAAAATTTTCGACGCGATTTTAAATGAATTGCCCGTGTAGGAAGCATATCATATATCGGCCCGCAGCTGCCCCGGGCATGTTTTTTTCCCTTTCTTGAAATCCGTAAAAACACCGAGCACGATCGTTGCGATGGCGGCCGCCCCGGCGACCCCGACGAGGCTCAGGAAAACGGTATTGTAGGTCTCTCCCCTGTCCTTCAGGTCTTTCCACGTGTCCTCATCGCTGTAATCCGTATCCAGGAACTTGTTGCGATTGTCGATATTGAGCCCGCCGACCACCACGGCTCCCGCACCGAGGGCCAGCGTGGCGCCGAGCACGCCCCAGAAGGCCGAGGCGGGCACTGTTTTCTTTTTCCCCGGTTTCCCGTCTTCCTTGCCCGTGACCGTCTCAACTATGGCCTCGTTGCCTTCCACCTCTTTCAACAATTCCAGCTCGACGTCGACCTCATTCGTTTTTCCGGATACAACCGATATGTCGGCCCAATAGTCCTTATAGCCGCTCTTTTTCACAATCAGCTCATGATCGCCGATTTCAACGTAATCGCCTTCCAGAGGCGCCTCTCCAATTTTCTTGCCGTCGACGAGCACGGACGCGCCCTCCACATTGCACGACACGCTCAGCGTGCCCACCATTTTTTCAAGCTGGCCGATCCTCTCCCGGATGACCGTTTCGTTGTCCTTGGGAATTTCTTCCGCCTCGTCGAGATACTGGCTGTAGTATTTCAGCGCCGCTGCGTTCTTGTGCAGATCGTCGTTGCACAGGGCTATGTTATACAGGACCACGGCCGTGGGGTAGATTTCATAAGATGCCTTGAATTCAACCAGGGCCTTGTTGCAGTCCTCTTCGTCCACGAACATCAGCCCCTTTGTAAACCTCTCTTTCGCCTCCTCCATATCGTCCCCAAAGGCTGCATTCAAAGGGAAGAGGACGCACAAAAAAGCGGCCGCCGCACAGAACATGATCACACCGGCATGCTTGCCATGCATTGACATTATTTCACCGGCTTCTTGTCGGGGAAATCCCTTGCATAATCCATTTTTCCCGTCTTCTTCTTCCCCGGCTCGGACTTTTGCGTTTTAGTTGCATTGGACTGTCACAACCAGAATCCCCAGGTATTCGTCTGGACGGCGTCGGTTGAGAGCATCGTGGCCAAAGTTGCCAAATGTAAAGAAGCGTTAGGTACACTACACTAGAATGATTACGGGGAGGTGGTGAGCCAGAGGCTCCAGCTGTTTATGTTGGCCGCGCCCGCGCGCGCGTTGTTGACTTCAAGTGTCCATTCGCCCGCGGCCGGAACGTCGGCGAACCTGGACAGGCCGGGGTAGCTATCGCCGTTCTCGTCCACGAGCGGCATGGGGTGGGCTACGCCCTTGAGAACGCCCAGGTCCCAGCCGGCCGGGAAGCGGCCGGGCTGCCAGTCCTGCTGGCTGTAAGGGATGTCAACGAGCTTCACGCGAACGCCGTCCGGGCTCACCAGGTCGACCTTCAAGCCGGGCACGAAGTCGGCCTCGCCGTCGATGTACACGAGAACGGATTTCACTGCCCTGCCTTCCTCGGCCTCCACCGTAACCTTGAGAGCGGCCGAGTCGCCTTCCGCGATGTTGTCCCCGGCGCCGTCATGCGCGGTGAAGGTTTCGTTCTCAGCGGTCCTGGACATGGCAAGGACCCTGCGCACGTCGCTGTAGGCCATGTCGGGCGCGTCGTTGTAATCCTTGCCCCCGCTGCCGTCGTCGCGGCCGTCGAGCTTGTCGTCGCCGAAGGTCATGAACGTGCCTTCCGTGTTGTACCCCGTTGTGTCGGCGCCCATGGGGATCCAGATGAAGTCCGGGTGGCGCGTCCTGCTGCCGCCGACCCACTCGCCGCCGATGACCTTGTTGTCCGCGTCGAGCTCGAGGATCATGTCCAGGCTCATGCTGTGCGATTTCTCCAGCGTCATCTTCACGTGCGCGAAGCCCGCGGCATCGTCGTTGAACGGGTAGTCCAGGTTTTCATCCAGGCCGAGCAGAGTGTTGGCCTGGTTCTTGTCGATCATGGCCTGCTCGGTGATCTTCGCCTGGTAGATGGGGTAGTTCCACACGTGCGAGCCCGCGTCCGCGTCGATGCCGAACGGGATCTTGTTCCTGCCCAGGATATTGGTGACGGCCAGGTAGAGCGAGGCGGGGTTGGTGTCCCTGCAGCCCTTGCCCACGACCGAGAACTCGACTTCTTCCCAGTCCCTCTGATCATAGGTCACGCTGCCGGTCTTGACCTCCTTGCGGAACTCCTTGAACTCGTCATAGGAAAGGCGGATGATGCCCTGTCCCTTTTCAGCAAAGAAATGAGAATAAAGCGTTGTCTAACATTGTTGATATTGGTAGGAGTATTAATATGAAGCAGGTTGTTTTAATGGTTCTATCCGCCGTCCTTGCGATTACGGCCGGTTCGTTCTGCGCCAGGGGAAAAAACAACTCTGCGTCGGCTTCGACCACATCGACAACACCGGCCGCATCAGAGTCCGATTCAGCCGAGCTCGCAAGCGTGCTGATCGAGGACGTACCCCATGTCAGGCAGAAACCGGATTTCTGCGGCGAAGCGTGCGCGGAGATGTACTTGAAAAAGCTCGGCAGGAATCTGGACCAGGATGACGTGTTTAACCGGTCGGGGCTCGACCCGGCGCTGGGCAGGGGGCTTTACACCGCCGACATGGCCGTTGCGCTCAACAGGATCGGCTTCAGATTGGGCGATGTCTGGATTCGGCTCAAGGACGACGAGGAGAGGCTGGACAAAGAGTTCAGGGCGCTTCACGCGGACCTGGTCGATGGAATCCCCTCCATCGTGTGCATGCATTACGACGACAGCCCGGACACGACCGAGCACTTCAGGCTGATCCTTGGGTATGACGCCGACAAGGACGAGGTCATTTTTCACGAGCCGGCCGAGGATGACGGCGCCTACCGCCGCATGAAGCGGGATGAGTTCCTGAAGCTCTGGCCCCTTGGGGGCGACAAGAACCCGACCGCGATACGGCTGCGGCTCAAGGCGGGAAAGATTAAAGAGGAAAAGAAAATAGACGGCAAGGAAAAGGAAGGGTTTACCGACGCCGACTATGCCCAGCACATCATGAAGCTGAAAAAGAACGTTCCCGAGGGCTTTTCCATCGTCCTGCAGAAACCCTTCGTTGTGATAGGGGACGAGCCGAAAAAAACCGTGAAGCAGCGGGCCGAAAGCACGGTCAAGTGGACGGTGGACCGCCTCAAGGAAAAGTATTTCACCAAAGACCCCCTGGACATCATCGATATCTGGCTTTTCAAGAACAAGACGAGCTACGAGAAAAACGCCAAGAAGATCTTCGGCGACGATCCCGACACGCCTTACGGGTATTATTCCGAGACCCACAAGGCGCTCATCATGAACATCGCCACGGGCGGCGGGACTCTGGTGCACGAGATCGTTCATCCCTTTGTAGCGGCCAACTTTCCGGAGTGCCCGTCGTGGCTCAACGAGGGGCTGGGGTCGCTTTACGAGCAGTGCGGCGAGAAAGACGGCGGGATATGGGGATACACCAACTGGCGTCTGTCGGGCCTGCAGGAAGCGATCAGGGAGGACAGGGTTCCTTCATTCAAGTGGCTCATTTCCACGACGGAAAACGAGTTTTACACGGACAAGTACGGCACCAACTACGCGCAAGCGCGCTACCTCTGCTATTACCTCCAGCTCGAGGGCAAGCTCGGCACCTTCTATCGCCAGTTTTACAAGAACCGCAAATCCGATCCCACAGGATACAAGACGCTCAAGAAAGTCCTGGGTGACAAGGGAAAGGACATGGAAGCTTTCCAGGAGGAGTGGGAGGAGTTTGTCCTGAAACTTGTGTTCAAAAATTGATCCCGCCCGCAATCGGCGGCGCTTTGCCGCAGCTTTGCCCCGTACATTGCTTGATTTTGTTCTGAAATATGCTTTAATGCAATTGTAATATTTCTTTAATTAACGGTTTTTACAGGGAAAAATGATGATAAAAGTCAAAACGTCCGGGGCTTTCTTCGCGGTTCTCATTCTCATGCTCATGCAGGGAAAGCCGGTGGAGGCGGGCGATGCATACAGTCCCATGTACACGGACGATCCATCCAAAGTGTTCTGGTTCGTTCACGTTTCCGACCTTCACATAGACACCCTGTTCTCCGGCACGGAAGAATCATTTCTCGAGTGGGTGGTTACGGACTGCTTCGACGTGGTCGAGCCCGAATTTGTCGTGGCCACGGGCGACCTCACGGATTCCACGATCGGGATTGTCTACGGGCAGGGGCCTCTCGAGGAGGAGTGGGACATGTACCGCAACATCATCGATACCGCGGGAATGGCGCCGGGGGTCTACTACGACATTATAGGGAATCACGATGCCTACGGCGATGAAGGGGCGTCGTTCTACCTGAGCCGCTCCGTGACGGGACAGGACCAGGGCACGACCCAGCCCCACTGGTGGCTCGAGCTGCCCTTCGGAACCTATCACTTCCTGGGCATTGCAACGACCTGCAACGACTGGGTCCAGTGGCCGAGCGACAACACGAACATAACGAGCGAGGAGTTTGACGAGATCCATGCCAACCTGGAAATGGACACGGACTCGCGCCTCACCATCGCCATGGGGCATCACAACTACACGACGGCCGCGGGCGGCGTGCGGGTGGACGACCTGTTTGCGGCCTATGACGTGCCTCTCTACATTCACGGCCACGAGCACGAGTACGGGATCAGGCTGAGCAACAGGAACGTGGTCATGGGAAGGGTCAGCTCCCTGGGACAGACAGTGGACGAGCAGAACGTCTGCTTCTGGGCCGTCGACTCGGACTGCATTTCCCACACCTGTTTTTCCGCCGCGGCCCCGTGGCCCGTGGTGATCATCACCGCGCCGGTCGACGCCATGCTCGGGGTCAATGATGATCTTTCCAATCCATACGCGCCCGTCGTGTCCACGGAGTGCGACGAGGCCCCGCTGCGCATCCTGGCCTTTGACGCCGAGCCCATCACGTTCATAACCTTCGAGTGGGACACGGGAGAGGAAGGCGAATTCGAGCAGAGCGGCGAGATCGACGCCCAGTGGCAGGCCGAATTCGACGCCACGGGCTTCGAGCCCGGCATTCACGATCTTACCGTGGAGATCAGCGGAACCGCGACCAGGCAGTTTGCGGCACAGGTGATGTTCAGCGACTGCGCGTGCAATTTATCGGGCGAGCCCGGCGAGGGAGACTGCTACGAGGTTGATGATTTCGAGCCCGCGGCCGAGGACGCGCCCGAGCCGGTTGCCGAGGACGAAGAGGATGCATCGGTTGACGCGGCGGACATGGTGGAGACCGAGGACGCGCAGCAGGACACGGCCGGCGACACGGACGAAGACGAGGACGGCGGAGATGTCTCGGGCGGCGGGTGCTCGTGCCGGGTCGGCTGATGGCTGTCGGCTTCACGATCACATCGATAGATTGCAGAGCAGATGGAGTGGAAACATTTAACAAAAGAGGATACGGCCCTTTACAAGGGCATCGGCATTCTCCTGATCGTGGGGCACAATTTTTTTCACTGGGTCGCTCCATCGACGGGTGAAAACGAGTTTGTATTCGATGCGGGCCTCGTGAAGAAGCTGGCGTCCCTGCTGGTTCAGCAGCCTCTCGAATCCATCAACCTGGCCCTTTCATACTTCGGGCATTACGGCGTGGGGATTTTCATCTTCCTGAGCGGGTACGGCCTTGCGCGCTCCCGGGCCGGCGGGAACGGGAGCGGGGCAGGGACGGTCGGCTGGTTTTCCTTCATGAACAGCCGCGTGCGCAGAATCTATCCAGGCTTCGCGCTTGCAGTGGTCCTGTACATCGTTTTCGAGTATTTCCGCACGAGCGCGCTCCCGCCGCCCGACACCTTGAAGGAGCTCGTCCTCAAGCTCAGCCTGCTTGCCAGCTTTTTCCCGGACCAGGCGCTTTCCGTGAACGGTCCCTGGTGGTTCTATTCGTTCATTTTCCAGTGCTACGCTGTTTTTCCCCTGCTCGCCCATGTCCATCGGAGGCTCGGGCCGGCAGGGCTGTGGGCAGCGGCCGCGGCCGGGCTGATCTTCATCGCTGTTTTCAATCCCATGCTGACCGGCCATGGTGTCAATGCGCTTCAAATGGCCGCCGGGCATCTGCCGGAATTCTGCCTTGGCATTTACCTGGCGGGCAGGCGCGAACAGAAATTAAACGGCGCCTGGCTTCTTGTCGCGGCGGCAATCTTTGTGCTGGGCAATCTGTTCAGACCCGCGTGGCATTTGTCCTTCCTGTCATGCCTGGTCCTCGTGCTCGCGGGCCTGCAGGTCATCGTGCCCATGATCAGGAGGAGGCCGGCGCTCGGGGCCGTGATCGCCTATTACGGCATCATTTCCATGTATCTTTTCGCATGCCACGGTTTTCTTCGCGGGCCTTTCGTTTACATTGCCAACAAGCACACCAGCCCCGTCATCACGCTCATGCTGGGCGCGGCCTTCCTGCTGGCCGCCACGGCCGTGGCCCAGCTCATGATGGCCGCCGGAAAAATACGTCGTCAGAGGTTTTTTTAAAAAAAGAGCTCCGATCTGTCTTTTTCTTGACTCGACCCGGAATTCGACTATATATAGGTAAATTTTTTAATTATGGTTCGATTGAGGGGAAAAACGAACCTTAATCAAGAGGAGAGAGACATGCGGAAGAGATTACTTCATCTGTTTATTCCGGTCATGGCCCTGGCCATGCTAGCCTTTCTGGCGTCGGCCTGCGGCGGCGGGGCCGACGAGGAAGACGACGCAACCTCGGACGCCGACGCTGCGGACGGGGACGACGCGACCGCGGACCCGGACATTGCGGACGTGGACGGCGAGGGCGAGGTGCCGCCGCCCGACGAGATCTGCGACAACGACGAGGACGACGACGGCGACACGCTCGTTGACTGCGACGACCCGGACTGCGACGGCGACCCGGCCTGCCCGGAAGGCGAGGACATCTGCGACGACGAAATCGATAACGACGACGACGATCTCGTCGA
>JBDRLK010000289.1:0-3090 GCA_043813155.1 Pseudomonadota bacterium
TTTTCCTTGAGCGTTTCCATTTCACGGACCTCGGGAAGGTCCCCGGGAAGGAGCCTGATGAGATCCGTGTCGATCCTGAGGCCGCGCGTGACGGGGATGGTGGCTGTGAGCAGCGCGGCGCAGACAAGGAGAATGGTCCACGGCCGCTTCGAGCAGATCGAAAGCCACCATCCCACGAGCCCGGCCAGCTTTGAATTCATAACGCCCTCAATAGGGTTTCGGCGATGGAAGGAGCGCAGCGTTGAGCTTTCGCAGCATTGCCGCCCCCTGCGCCGCGGCGAAAATCCCGAGCCCTGCAACGGCCCAGAACACCATGCGGCCCCTCCTCAGGATGGCAAGGGCCATGCCCACGGTCTCGCCTGTCCCCATGAGCATCATGATTCCCGTGATGCCCATTTCATTGACGCCCAGGCCCTGCGGTATCATGAAGAACACCTGGCCCAGAAGGCCGGTGAAGCCTGCCAGGATGATCAGCGTGCTGAGCTGCGGAGCCTCCTGGGTGAGGAGCAGCAGGAACCCGGCGAGCTCAGCCGTGAGAAGAACCCTTCCCGCCAGATGGCATGCCATGGCCCCGGCCAGCGGCCCCTTGCCCGGACGCGGGATCTCTTCCGGGTCCCTGCGCACCAGCTTCATCAACCGCCCGAGCAGCGATTTTACCAGGGGCGATATGAGCGCCAGTGACAGGAGAATGCCCGCGGCCAGTGACAGGGCGCCGGCCGGCACCATGGCAAGGGCCAGGGAAGGCGGCAGCCCGTGGGGAAGGAAGAACCCTGCGATGAGACATGCTCCCGAAAACAGGAGGCCTGCGCTGATATTGACGATCTTGTCGCTCACGATCGCCGGCAGCGCCTCCTCAACTTTCACGTGCCGGCTCAGGTGGTACACCTTGAACAGCTCGCCCCCCAGGTTGGCCATGGGAATCGTCGCGTTGAGCGCCTCGCCCACGAGCCGGTTGTACAGAAGGACCCCGAAGGGCACCCTTCCGCGCAGAAGAACGTGCAGCCCCGCCGTGTTCATGAGAAACCATCCGAGGGGCACCATGAACACGGGAAGGACCCACCAGCCGGCCTTCATGATCGACGCCTGGACGCCGTCCCACGGAACGAAATACAGGGCGGCCGCAAAGGCGCTGAGGCCCACGATGGAGAAAATCGTCCTTCCCCAGTCCGGCAGCTTGTGAAGCGGAAAGGCGCGCTTGCTTCCGCTCTTCTTCGCCCTCTTGAGCAAATAGAACACGTTTACAGCCATGAGCACGCTGCAGAATATCGTTATCCCGAAAACAACGGGCGCCAGCCCGAGAAGAATAAGAACCATGGTAAGAAGCGCCAGGAAGTCGAGCTTGAACAGGGGCGAGAGGAGTATGCTCAGCCGGTGCCACCAGGTTTTTTTGTCGTCGGGAATATCCTCGATCTCCTGGCTCACGGCGAAGAAGACCGCCCTGTCCGAATTCATCTTGAGGTGCAGGATCATGAGCACCACCGACACGACGGAAAGAACAATGAACGTGATCGCCCCGACCACGTAAACAGGAGACCCGCCGGCGAGGGCGAGGCTGATATCGAGCGCCGCGTAAAACGACACGTAGCGCACCGAGTCGGCAATCGAGTCGTACCAGGCTCCCGACCTGGTTCCGCCGAACGTCAGCCTTGCCACCTCACCGTCCGAGCCGTCGAAAACCGAGCCAAGCTGAAACAGGATCGCCGCGATCCACAGATGCTCAGGAAAAAACACGAGCGCCGTTGCCAAAAGGCCCATGAGAAGAACGCCCGTCGTGACCATGTTGGGCGTGACCCCCAGCTTGACGAGCAGCCTGGAGGCGGGAACGGACAGCTTGCGATTCAGGTGCCTGGAAACAAACCCGTCCGTGGGCTTGGCAAGATTGCGAAGAAGCATCTTTTCGGCCCGGTGCGCCATGGCCTCGTTGTCCACGTCCTGCCAGCTCGCCCCCTTGACGGGCACGGACTCGAAAAGCCCCTGCCTGATGGTCCCTCGCACCACGTCGGAAATCGAATGACAGCCTCGACGCACCGCGCCCACGATGTGCAGCGACGCCCCGGCCGGAAAATAGAACAGGCCCGTGTCGACCTGGCTGTAGCTTGCGATCGTTTTCCCGATATCGACGATGGCCCCGCCGGCGTCGACGTTCACCTTGGTCGCGTCCTCGAGATCGAAGGTGCGCCCGGGCTCGGGGTCCGTTGCCAGGAGCACCCTGTCGCCGCGCTTTTTCGCCTGTTCGAGAAGCGCCTCGACCTGCGCGGGGTCATAGACATGGTCGCTCATGGCAAGAAGAAACGGCTCGGCCAGGCCGCCCATGGCGCTGGCAAGGGAATGGCCGTTGCCCTTCCTGTAATCCGGGCATGCTATGATCTGCGGTTTCACGCCGTGCTTTTTAAGAACCCTGCTTTTTTCAAGGGCTTCCCTGACCTCTTCCCCCCTGTAACCCACGACGATCCTGAATTTCTCTATTCCCCCGCTCCTCAGCGTGAGAATCACACGCTCGATGAGCCGGAGGCCGCCCAGCCTGAACAGGGGTTTTGGTGCAGCCTTTTTTCTTCCCTGGCGAAGCCTCGTCCCGTTTCCTGCCGCAACAATAACTGCTGTCTTTGGTATCATCGCTCCCTCCTGTTGTTTTCCTGCCACAGCGTTGCCGATTTACTACGTGAAGCTGTTTCCACATTTCACTCGAAAAACCTGTTTCCCGGTCATGTTCAGCTCTGTTTGCCGCAGCTTATTGAGTTTTGCCGTCACGGTCTCGTAAACACCTGCACGTCTGATAACTCAAAAACCGTGCCACGCGCGAGAGCCGGCTTCTTACGCTGCGTTGCTTAGTACAGCGCCCCGCAAATCAGGGACCACCACTCTACTGCGGCCGCGCCTGTGGGCCGCCTCGCGGCTTACGTCCTCGCGCCCTCGTCGATGTAGCCCTGCTACGCCTCCCTCGGGCGCTGCGGGCGCGCTCGCGATCCGGCTCCACATCCGCGGCCTCGCTACAAGGCTGGTCCCTAACTTGCGGGGCGCTGTACTAAGCAACGCAGCGTAAGAAGCCGGCTCTCGCGCGTGGCACGGTTTTTGAGTTATCAGACGTGCAGG
>JBDRLK010000290.1:0-11351 GCA_043813155.1 Pseudomonadota bacterium
GTCAATATCCTTTGTTCAGAGTATTTTGTAAGAGCCCATCCGAAAATCTGCTCCGTCGCGAGGTCAAGTGAGGCGCCGGCGTGGCAAGGAGCGGGTCCCTTCCTCGCCTTCGGCTCGGAACGCAAAGCGTACCCTGGCGCGACGCAGGCGCATCCGCAGCTGCATCGAGGAGGTGAAACCGCAAAGCGGTTTCACGGGTGCAACAGCAAACGCCGCCGCAGTAGAATGATCACGGACCGCAGCAGGCGCAAATTTTAGGATAAGCTCCTAATCTAAAGGGCTGAAATTAAACAAAACAATTAAAAATATCAAGTAAAAATTGAATTTTAAGAAGAGATTCAAGATGAGTTGAAATTACGCCCCCATTGAGATATATTTACTTTCTGGTTGTCTTTCCAGGCGTCGGACGACGTGATTTGCGGCTGCGGAGCCGCGGGAAAAACAACCATCTTATCTAATACCGCAATGGCGAAGAACGATAAAAATAAACCGGGTAACTTCGAGAGGCTTCTCGAAGATGAAGGTTCGGGACCCGGGGGTATCGCGTACGCCGGGGAGGACATCACCCAGGTCGACGATGAATACGTCAAGAAGCTCAGGGACAAAATGGAGGAGGATGACGGTAAGCCGAAAGATTCATCCACCTATTCCCAGGTAAAGCACAGGTTCGTAGCGCACGGCGGCAAGGACGGGAAGGGGAGAAGCGGGGAGAGCCCGGAGGGAAAATTGCAGGAGGGCGAGCAGGAGGACGGGGAGGGCTTCGAGGCGGCCCTGGCGGACCGGATGACCGCACCGAGGCCGGCCCTGGCTTTCACCGACAAGACAACGCAAAAACTGCTCGAGGATATCAAGAAGAGCTCCTCGGATATTTGCGATGATTCTTCCGCCCCCGTAAAGAAGGAGCCGGCGAAATGGCGCGGCAACGCCATGTATGTGTTGTGCGGCCCCGATGCCGGCAGGAGCTTCTACGTGTCGGGCTCAAGGATCAACGTGGGGCGCGGGCTGGAAAACGACGTGGTGCTCAAGGACATTTCCGTTTCCCGGAAGCATTGCCTCATCTGCCGGGAGGATGACGGCTGGTTTGTCCAGGACCTGGGGAGCGACAATGGAACCTACGTGGACGGCAAGCCCGTCAAGAAGCTCAGGATAAAGCCGGGCCAGTACGTGCAGATAGGAAGAACGATCATTGTTCTGGAAACCTCGTGAACCCAGGGGGTGCCTCCGAATGAGCAAGAGAACATTTTCCATCATCCTGCCGGCTCTCTTCATCATCACCATGCTCCAGGTTTCGTGCAAGG
Organism: Pseudomonadota bacterium; assembly: GCA_043813155.1. Lineage (GTDB taxonomy): Bacteria > Myxococcota_A > Polyangia > DRWM01 > DRWM01 > JBDRLK01. The sequence goes on from JBDRLK010000290.1 coordinate 1,299, forward strand.
CATGCAAGAGCGGCGAGAGCTCCAGGCCGCTGGCGGGCGAGGATGACGAAAAGAAGCCGCCCGCGGATGACGACGGCGACGAGGGAAAGAAGGCGCCCTGCTTCAGGAAGACCTGGGGCCCCATGCTGCTGTCTTCGGACAAGTTGAACGTGGTCGGCCTGTCCGCGGCGACGGGCGTGGGGCAGGTGGGCGTGCTGTGGATCGAGGTGGGGCAGGGCAAGTCGGAAGTGTTCTTCACCCGTATTGCCGGGAGCGAAAAAACCGATACCCTGCAGGTGACCGGCGGCGCGAGCGGATTCCCGCCCACGGCCATGGCGTGGACGGGCAAGGATTTCTATCTGACCTGGGGCGATGACACGTTCAGGAGAATAGAGCTCTTCGTGGCCCGTATCGCCCCGAACGGAGCGATGGAGCTGGCGCCGAAACAGTTTACAAGGACCAAGTCTCCCAAGGACGCGGACGTGTATTCATCGGACTCGTCCCAGGAGCCGGCCATGACCTACTACGAAGGCAATCTCCTGATGGTGTGGGGGGGGCCCGGCGACTACGCCAGGCAGCACATCTATCACACCACGATCTCGAAGAGCGGAAAGCCCATCTACCAGCCGGACAGGATAACGAGCGGGCCCTATGACCACACGGGCTTCAACCTGGTTCCGTCGGATAACGGGGCCAACCTCTATTACTGCGTTAACACGAGCACGGGCAATGAAGTCTACAGAACGCGCCTGAGCGGCACGCCTCCCAGGGCCGAGCAGGAGCCATCGTCGGTTCTCAGCACCATCTACTCGCCCTGCCGGGCCGAGGAATTCATGATCGGCGACAGGGGGCTGATCCTCTGGCCCGAAAAGACCGAAAAGCGCGGCATCATCACCTGCACCCTCAAGTTCCTGGGCGTCATGCCCGACGGCAGCTTCCGATCGTCCGTAACGCTCAAGGGCACGGAGCTCGTGATGTTTCCCGGAAAGATGCGAAGGGCCTTCGACGGGATCAAGGTCGATGACCAGGTCGCCGTTGCGTGGGTCGATGTTCCTCCGGCGGGCGGGCAGACCATCAAGACGGCGATTTTCCAGGAATCCGGAAATCCGGTCTGCGAGCCGGTCGAAATGGAATCGAACATGATCCCGACGGATTCGAGAATCCTCTACGCGGGCCATGGCCGGCAGTACGTGGTGCTGTGGGTGGACCGCCGGATCGATAAGCCGTTCTACAGCCTCTACGGCGCGGGCCTCGAGATACCCTGATACAGTGGTTATCGCAGCATTCCCGCATGTTGTTTCCGCGAATGGTTTCCGACCCAACGTTCTTGAATATTTTCCCGCATTCAGTGTACACTCTGCTGTCATGATGGGGATAAAAGCAGGCAAGAAGGCTCTCAGCCGCTCTTCACCGCGTGAGGCCGGGCCGCTCGAGAAGGCGGTTGATTTCTATCTCTCCCTCCAGAGACAGGACGGAAGCTTCACCGGCGATTACGGCGGGTCGCTGTTTCTCACGCCCATGTACGTGTGCATCACGGCCATGATCGGCATGGAGCCGGACGGGGAAACGAAAGAGGGGATCAGGAGGTACCTGCTGGGAAAACAGAATGCGGACGGGAGCTTCGGGCTGCACATCGAAGGGGAAGGAACGGTCTTCGTCACAGCCCTGGCCTACGTGGCGCTCCGCATCCTGGGGGTGGGCCGGGACGAAACGCGCATGGCCGGGGCGCTTGACTGGATCGACCGGCACGGCGGCCCGACGAGAAGCGCTCCCTGGGGCAAGTTTGTGCTCGCCCTTCTCGGGCTTTACGACTACAGGGGACTCAGCCCGATCCTGCCCGAGCTCTGGCTCCTGCCGGACCGCTCGCCCCTGCACCCGGGCAAGATGTGGAATCACGCCCGGGTCGTCTATCTTCCCATGTCCTACCTGTACGCCGGGAGAATCACGGCTAAAGAGAGCCCTCTTCTCACGCGAATAAGGGACGAGCTGTACCATGGAACGTATGACGGCCTCGATTGGGCAGCGCAGCGGCAGAGCGTTGCGCCCACTGATGTTTACAAGCCCACCCACACCGTCATGAAGGTCGGGAACAAGGTGATGGCCTTCTATGAAAAGCTTGCCGCCGGCATGCTGCGTAAAAAAGCGCTGGCCAAAGTGCTCGATCACATCAGGCACGAGGACGACACAACGGATTTCATCAATCTCGGGCCCGTGAACAAGCTTTTGAACACGGTATGCGAGTGGGCGGTCGACCCGTCGTCGGAGAGGTTCGGGAAGGCCGCGGCCCGGCTGCCCGAGTACCTGTGGCGCGAGGACGACGGCATACGCATGAACGGGTACAATTCACTGAAGCTCTGGGACACGGCGTTCACGGTCCAGGCCGTGGTCGCCGCGGGCCGGTGGGACCGCTGCGCTGGGCCGCTGCGCAGGATGAACGCGTTCATCAGGGAAAACCAGGTCAAGGAGGACGTGGACCGGCGCGAGAAGTATTACAGGGACCCGTCGAGGGGAGGGTGGCCTTTTTCGGACCTGGCCCACGGCTGGCCCATCACCGACTGCACGTCGGAAGGATTCAAGGCGGCCACGCTCCTTGCGGGGCTGAAGCTGCCGGGCGGGGAGCCGCTGATTCCCGAGGATGAAAGGGTCGGCGAGGACATGCTCAAGGCCGCCATCGAGCTCATCCTGTTCATGCAGAGCGATGACGGCGGCTGGGCTACGTATGAAAAGCGGCGCGGCGGGGCGTGGTACGAGGTGCTGAATCCCTCGAACATTTTCGCGGACATCATGACCGACTATTCCTACGTGGAATGCACGAGCGCGTGCATCCAGGCCCTGACCGCCTGTCTCCTGGACTTCAAGGGCTGGAAGGAAGGGCAGATCCTCAAAGCTATCGAGAGGGGTAAAGAGTTTATCCTGTCCAAGCAGAGGCAGGACGGCTCGTGGGAAGGTTTGTGGGGCGTGTGCTTTACGTACGGAACGTGGTTTGCGCTCTGGGGGCTTCGGGCCGCCGGCCTGCCGCCGTGGCACGCTGCGCTGGTGCGCGCCATGAGGTTTCTCGTGAGCGTGCAGAACGAAGACGGCGGATGGGGCGAGCATTACACGAGCTGCACATCGAGGCACTATGTCAACCATGACAGCAGCCAGCCTGTAATGACCTCCTGGGCCGTGCTCGGGCTCATGGCCGGATCGGGCATGTGGCACCCGCGCTCGGCCCTGGTCGATAGGACGCCCGCATTCCATGACAATGCGGACGCCATGCTGATGCGCGGCTGCGTGGAGCGCGGCGTGGCGTTTCTTCGCAGGACGCAGAAGAAGGATGGGGACTGGCGCCAGGAAGCCATTGCCGGCGTATTCAACAAAACGTGCATGATAACGTACGATAATTACAGGCGGTATTTTCCGATCTGGGCCCTGGGGATATACGAATCAGCGCGCCATGGGCGCGCTGATTAGCTTTCGGCTTACAGCTTTCAGCTATCAGCTGCGCGGCCCCGAAAGGGGCCGCGATAGAATATTACATGGACGACGGTAAAAAGATAACATGGTACGCCTGGGGGGATTTGAACGCGTTCTTCGGGCTCATGCTCGACAACGTGACCAACCTGGTCCTTCTCAGCGGCATCCTTGTCGGCGGGTTCGGCTTTCCCGTGGACATCATCCTGACAAAAATGGTCCCGGGCACTGCCCTGGGCGTGCTGATCGGCGACCTGGTGTACACGTGGATGGCCGTCAGGCTCGCCAGGAAAGAGAACAGGAGCGACGTCACGGCCATGCCGCTGGGCCTCGACACGCCGTCCACCATCGGCATTGCCGTAGCCGTGCTCGGGCCGACTTACATTGCGAGCGCGGATCCCATCCTGACCTGGCACGTGGGCATGGCCACGCTGATCTGCATGGGTGTTTTCAAGGTAGTCTTTTCTTTCATAGGCGGGTGGATCAGGCGCAGTTTCCCGCAGGCAGGGCTTCTTGGCTCCATCGGGGGCGTGGGCCTTGCGCTGCTCGGCTTCCTGCCGCTCGTAAGCATTTTCGAGATGCCCGTGGTGGGCCTGATTTCCCTGGGCATCATTATTTACACGCTCGTGGCGAAGATCGATCTCCCGGGAAAGCTGCCCGGGGCCTTCATGGCCGTGGCCGTGGGCGCCCTGATTTATCACATCGGCGGACAGGCCGGGCTCCTGGAAGGGTACAGGGGAATATCCGTTGGTCTCACCTTTGCCCTGCCGCTTCCGTCGCTGGGGTGGATCGAGCATTTTCCCGAGGCGCTCAAATACCTTCCCGTGGCCATTCCCTTCGGCCTTCTCACCATCGTGGGCGGCATCAACGTGACGGAGAGCGCGAAGGTGGCCGGCGATGATTACAGGACAAGGGACATACTCCTGACCGAGGCCGTGGCAACACTGGTGGCAGGGGTTTTCGGCGGCGTTGCGCAGTCCACGCCGTACATCGGCCACCCTGCCTACAAGTCCATGGGAGGCAGGGCAGGCTACACGCTTGCCGCCGGCCTTTTCATCGGCCTCGGCTCGGTCCTCGGCATCATCCCTCTCATCATCGAAGTGCTTCCAGTGGCCGCGGTGTGCCCGATCCTCATTTTCGTGGGGCTGGAGATCATATCCCAGTCCTATCACTCCAGCCCGAAACAGCACGCGCCGGCAGTGAGCCTCGCCTTCCTGCCCGCCGTCGGGAGCCTGGTGCTCATCTACTTCGACCAGTTCGCCTCGGCGTTCGCCGGGATCGCGAAAAAAGCCGTCGGGGTTTACCCGGAAATTCAATGCACGCTCGCCTACCCGCCGGCCATAGCGTCACTGCACGAGACCATGCGCGTGCTCGGCCACGGTTTCATCCTCACGGCCATGCTCTGGGGCGGCATCGCGGCCCACCTGATCGATGGAAAGCTGCGGCCCGCGGGAGTTATTCTTTTCGCGTGCGCCCTGCTGTCGCTCTTCGGGGTCATCCACTCGGTCGAGCCCAATGGGGACATCTACCTGCCCTGGCTCGCCGGGTCGAACCTGCCCCGGGCGATCGCGCTTTCCTATTTTGTCTTCGCCCTGGCGGCGCTCATCGTGAAACCCCGAAAACGGGTGTAGCCGCCCGGCCCGGAACGCTTTCACCTTGCAAAACCCTGATGGAGTCCTTAAATTCTTCATTGCACATGTGAAAAACCTGTTTCAGAAACGATCGGAAGGACGGGGAAAAAAACAGGAAAATAAAATAAAAGGCTTGCATTTGCCGCATTTTTATATGTTTAAATGATAATTTGCGTGGTGTGATTATTGCACTCCTGGAACGCGGGATAGAAGCTTGAAACAGACGATAAAAGATCTTCTCAACAGTGAAGACGGCAATCTTCGCAAGATGGGCCTGACCATGGCCATTTTTCATAATCTCAAGGGCGTTGAGCGCGACGTGCTGCAGCTCATGGATGACCGTGATTCCACGGTGAGGAGCGCGGCGCTCGAGCAGCTGGCCAAGCTGAAGGGCAGCGAGTCGTCCGGCCCCATTGCAAGGATTGCGGCCGATGAAGCCGAAAAACCGTCGAACCGGTACTTTGCGGTGAAAGCTCTCATTGAAATGGACGCGGTGGACAGGATCAAGGGCAATATCGGAAGCCTTCTGGCGCAGGACTCCCACAGCTTGAAAATGGAGGCCATGAAGGCCGCACTGAAAACCGGGGAAGAGGGATTGTACGAGGATCTGCTGTCCGTGTTTTACACGGGCGAGTTCGATCTGTGCGAGGCCGCGGCAAAGACGATCGCGGGCATAAAGCGCTGTGACGGCCAGGAGCTGTACGAGCTCTTCGTGCTCCTGCTGGAGGAGGAAGACGAGGCACAGAGGTATGGCGCCGTGGTCGGCCTGGGAGAGATCGCGGACCCCCGGTCGATCCCGAAGATCGCTCCCATGCTCACGCATTACATTGAAAAGGAAGATGACAGGAACGCGGTCAGGATGCTGGAGGCTATTGCCGACACCCTGGGCAATATCGGCACGGAAAGGGTGCTGACCCAGCTCATCATACTGCTCAAGAGCGGCAGCGTCGGGGTCAGGGCAAAGGCCGCCGTTGCCCTGGGGAGAACAGGGAGCAAGGCGGCCGAGCTTTCACTCAAGCGGGCGTACGAGCTGCTGGAGAACAAGTCGATCAAAGAGCATCTCGCGAGATCCATGAACGCCATCCGCAGCGGCCGCCCTCTCGATGAGCCGGCCCCGGATTGCAGCATCGGAGAAATCGAGATCGACGTCAGTCAATTCCAGGATGACGATTAAAGCGCAGCAGGCCCGGTTGGCGCGCAGGCCAATCCATCGATACGCCGCCTATAAAGTACTGGTGCTGCACGCCCTCGGCGCGCCTCCGGCCGGTCGAAATATTTGCCGGACCGCGCCGTAAGGCTCACCGGGTCCGGGTGGGGGGGAGCCATTGCCCGAGCCGCCGCCGGTCCCGGACCGCGCGGTTCGCATAGAAAAGCGCTGTTGCTGCGAAGGCTTCTGCGAGTACAGGGTAAGGATCGTCAATTCCAACGGCTCCATTGAGCAGACCATGGAAACCGAGAGGTGAAGGTCCGAGCTGTCACCTGACGAGCGCTGGCTGGCCTATGATATGGAGGCGCCCTTCCAGCTTCCCGATGAGCAGTAATCAAGTCCCGGCGGCTTGCCGATCATCCCGAGCTCACGCACAGGTAATCGATGCATGTGACGCTTCCCCAATGGCATCCAGCCTGCAAGGTACAGAACATGGAGATGGTGTAGATGGTGCACGGGTCCGGGACCCCCAGGCAGTTGGCCCCGCTCCAGGAGCAGCCGTCCTGCGACATGCAATCAAACATGTTCGTGAAATCCTCGCATGGCGCCGCGGTGCCGGAACAGCCCGTGCAATCAGCCGTGTCGCAGCAGTGGCCGCCGAGCCTGCATACATGGCCGCAGCACACGCCGGCGTCAGAGCATTCCGCCATGTCGTCCAGGTTCGTCCAATCGGTTGCCGATATATAGGTGTCGCATTTCCTGCAGGGATTCTCCGGGTCCGGCCCCTCGTCTTCGAGGCATTCGCCGTCGAGAAAACACCACCCCGTCTCTATTTCATCGTCGCACTCATCCCTGTCCTCGCTGCACGTATCGAGCGTACACGATACATCGTCTTCGCACACGTTGCCCGCGCCGATGCATTCGCCGCCGCCGCTGCACGCGTCCGTTTCCGAATACGCCAGGCTTGATAAAATTGCCAACAATGCGGGTTAGGGACGCTCGCCCGGCTCGCGGTCGCCTGCCAGCCAGAGCGCGCCTGCCAGCACCAGCGTAATGCCGATGAGATACTCGAGGGATGAATAGACGAGGATGGGCTTTGCCCCGTAGGGGTCCAACGGCCCTTTCCACCCGAGCCCGAAAGCCGCGAAAGCAGCGGCCGGCTTCAGGAGCGCCCAGGCGGGCCAGGCCGCTGCCGCGACCCAGCCGAGGATCAACGTGGACCGGCGCGGGGCCGGGGACCACCAGGCAAGCAGCGAAGTCAGCGGAAGCGTGAGAACGACGAGAGGGACCAGCATGACCAGCCGCGCGCCGTGGCTGGTCTCGACTGCGACGTTTGCAATGATCCGGACCAGGATCGACGATCCCTGCACCGGAATGAGAAGCGCCGTGAGAATGGTCGTGCTTCCCAGGGTGGCCAGGGCGCGCGGCCAAACGGGAGCGACCGAGGTGCGCGAGAGAACGAGCCCGAGGCTGCCAAGAAGAATCCCGGCCACCGCCACCATGCCGACCCAGCCGGGCTGATGCGCATCGATCAGGAGAGAGTTGGACAGGTGATAGCCGCCGGGCCAGATGAAGAGAACCGCTCCCACTGCCGCGGCAACCCAGGCGCGGGAGCTGTCCGAGGCGGTGCCGCCCGCCTCGACGAGCAGGATGAAGCCGGCCGGGAGACAGAGGCTCAGGCGCAGCGCGGTCAGCGTGCCCGAGCTGTGAAGGCCCAGGAGCATGAAATGCCAGGAATGAACCAATATGCCCCTGTCCCCCACCTGCCAGGGCAGCACGAATATCAGAAGGAGCATCAGGCCCGCTCCCCCGAGAATCACGCGTCTCGCAATGTCCGTCTTCAACCAGTCAGCCACGACAGCAATTTATTATACACGAAAACGAGCGAATTGCACTTGGTAAGGATGCGGGGGTGGGTGCGTTCACGATTTCTGAAAATGGAAGGGGTCTGACCCCGGAACTCCCCGGCATGCGGCTACAGCCCATGGAATGCCAGCATCTGCGCGCAGATTTTACTTCCCGCATCCACGGTCTCCACGCCCTCGGGGATGGTCATGAGCGCCTGGGCTTTTGCAAGTGACATGAGGCGGCTCGGGAGCTCGAGGGGTGAGAAAACCAGTCCGTCTTTGCCCTTGTTGAGCAGGCCCATTTTTACCTGGGTCCATTCCTTCAGGCCGCTCACGCTGCGCTCCAGGACCGCGGGCACGGACGGGAGCGCGCAGCGGCTATGGCCGCCGAGCCGCAGCAGGCCGGGGAGCGCGAGCATGAGAAAGGCGACCTGGTTGGAGGGCGGACCGCCGGGAAGGCAGAACACGGGCCTGGCGCCGAGCATGCCGAAGGCCATGGCCTTGCCCGGCCCGAGCTTCACGCGGTGAAACATCTTTTTCCACCCAAGCCCGTCGAGAACGCCCACGACAAAGTCCCTCTCGCTCTTCCACGCGCCGCCGCTCGTGATGATGCAGTCGCTGGAGCGGATGCCCCGGGAAACAGCGGCCGCGATGTCTTCCGCAGTGTCGCCCGCGTGGGCGGCCTCGGCCTGCATGTTGAAACTCTCGCACCAGGCCCGGAGCGACACGAGGTTGCTGGCCGCGACCTTTCCCTCGCTCACGGGTTCGCCGGCCGGTACGATTTCATCGCCGATCGCAATGATCGCAATGCGGGGGCTTTGATGCACGTCGACCTGGTGGAGGCCGGCAGCGGCAATGAGCCCGGCCCGGGCCGGTGTGATCGCGGCGCCGGCGGGGAGAATGACCTTCCCCTTTTCCAGGTCCGTGCTTTTTGGAAGGATATTCCGCCCGGCGGCAGCGGCCGCCCGGGCCATGATCGCATTGCCCTGCGCAGTTGCAAACTCCTCGGCCAGGACGGCGTCCGCTCCCTGAGGAATCACGGCGCCCGTGGTGATCCTGGCGGCCTCGCCGGCCGTGATCGCAAGACCCGTGTCATTGCCGGCGAATTGCGCTCCCGCGAGCCGCAGGCTGACGGGCGACTGCTCCGAGGCATGGGCCAGGTCGGCGGCAACAACGGCGTAGCCGTCTTTCAGCGACACGTGGGCCGACGGCGAGTCGATGGCCGAGGCGATTCGGGCGGCCACAACCCTGCCTGCACACTCGTCGACGGAAACCATTCGGGAGGGCAACGGGGAGACGGTTTTTAGAATAATTTCAAGGGCTTTGGTAAACGGGATTTTCATCATCACGTCTTTGACGCCGCAAGAATGCTCTTTCGCATGTCCGCGCGCTTTTTTAAAAGCTTCCTCCTGAGCCCCGCGTCGGAAAGCGCGAGGATCTGGACCGCGAGGATGGCCGCGTTCTGAACGCCGTTGATGGCAACCGCAGCCACGGGCACGCCCGGCGGCATCTGGACCGTTGAGAAAAGGGAATCGAGTCCGCCCAGAGGGGATTTTGCAAGCGGAATGCCGATGACCGGGCAGATTGTCCTTGCTGCCGCGGCGCCGGCCAGGTGGTTGGCAAGCCCGGCCGCGGCCAGGATGACCTTGACGGATTTTTTCGTGTAGTGCTCCACTATCTTGACGACCTCGTCCGGTGTCCTGTGTGCGGACGCGACCTTGAGGGCATAGGGCACGCCGAACGCATCGAGCGTTTCCGTGGCTTTCTTCAGGTCGGGAAGGTCATTCCTGCTTCCCACGAGGATAAGCACCAGCTCCTTGTTTTTCATGGCTGAGTCCTGTTCTGTTTGTGGGTCAAACTTTCTTACGTTGGGTAGGGGAGGCTTTAGCCTCCCGGTAATCCTTCGTTCGGGTAGGGGAGGCTTTAGCCTCCCGGTAATCCTTCGTTCGGGTAGGGGAGGCTTTAGCCTCCCGGTAATCCTTCGTTCGGGTAGGGG